>JBGAVB010000498.1:0-1294 GCA_044228345.1 Anaerolineae bacterium
CCTGCTCGCCCAGCGTGACGGGTTTCAGGCGAAACTCGTTCGAGCCCACCTGCACGAACACGTGGTCCTGGTTGTCTTCCCGGACCACCGCTTCATCCGGTACCACGGCCTGCTGACTGCCCTCAATCTGACGCCAGAAGCCACACAGATCCTGAGCGACGCCATTGATCGCAAACGCCAAGGCGACCTGGCAGCCCTCTTACCCACGCTGCCGCTGACCTTGCCCGCGCGCCGTGCGCTGCAGGCCCTGCCGCACCTGGTTGGCGGCGCGGCGGTCTTTACACAGGCGTTGGAGATCTGCCTGACCGCCGAGATGGCAGCCGCCGTGGATCATCTGCAGGCGGTGTACACACGGCTGGCCGCGGCCGGCCTGGCCCCGCAGGTGACGGTTGATCTGGGCGAGATTCGGGGCATGGCCTACTACACAGGCATCACCTTTGAAGGCTTTGCCCCGGGCCTGGGCGCGTCCCTATGCAGCGGCGGTCGTTATGACAACTTAATCGGTCATTTCGGCCCTCCACTGCCCGCGGTAGGCTGCGCACTCGTCGTCGAGCGCCTGCGACAGGTCGCGCGCCAGCAGCAAGCGCCGCTCCGTTCACAGGCCCCGGATTGGCTGGTAGGCGCGGCGCCAGGGGCGGATGTGGCAGCACTTCAGGCGTGGATGGCCGCGCAACGCGCCGCGGGACAGGTAATTGACGTAGATTTGCTCGGCCGCAGCGCAGACACCCTGCGCGCCCTGGCAGCGCAGCGCGCCATTCCCCGGCTGCTCTGGCTGGATGCGGAGAGCGTGAGCCTCTTCACCGCCGAGGGGCAGCAGTCCTGGACGATCGCTGACTTCCTGGCTGCGCCGCAGGAGGCGCTGTGATGACCAACGACAGACAGCGCACCACCAACCAGGACTTGGCGGGGCAAAATTCCACCTTCGACGCGCAACAGTTGACCATTGCCCTGCCCAAGGGGCGCATGCAGCATCAGACTTGGGCCTTGTTGGCGCAGATCGGCTACGGTCGCGACGCCGACGATCCGAGCGACGGCGACGCCGGCCGGCGCCTGGTCATTCCAGGGGCGGCCGGACGCGTCCGCTATTTACTCGCCAAGCCTGGCGACGTTCCGATTTATGTCGAGTATGGCGTGGCCGATCTGGGCGTGGTCGGCGAAGATGTGCTGCGCGAAAGCGGTCGTGATGTGTACGAGCCGCTGCGCCTGCCGTTCGGCCACTGTCGCCTGGTCGTTGCCGGTTGGGCGGATCGCTCCTTGCGGCCGCTGCGCCTGCAGCCGAACCCACGCGTCGCCA
>JBGAVB010000499.1:0-1293 GCA_044228345.1 Anaerolineae bacterium
CGGCTGCCATCGCACATCGCCAACGCGCTCATCTCGCGTGTGACGGGCGTCGCCCTGCACGACTATGGCTGCTCACTCAAGGCCTATCGCCGCGAAGTGCTGCAAAATGTGAAGCTGTACGGTGAACTGCACCGCTTCATTCCCGCGATTGCCAGTTGGATGGGCACCGAGGTGGCGGAAATTCCGGTCAACCACCGCGCGCGGCAGTTTGGGCGTTCCAAATATAACCTCAGCCGCACCTTCCGCGTGATCCTGGACTTGATCACGGTGCGCTTTCTGCTGGGCTACGCCACACGACCCCTGCACGTGTTTGGAGGCATCGGGTTGGCGATGGGCGCGCTGGGCACTGCGATCGGTTTCTACCTGACGTACCTCAAGCTCGTCCTGGGCCAGAGCATTGGCAGCCGCCCGCTGCTGCTCCTGGCCGTGCTGCTGGTGATGCTCGGTGTGCAAATGATGAGCATCGGCTTGCTGGGCGAGATGACCATGCGCACCTACTATGAAACGCAGGACAAGCCCATTTTTGTCATCCGGGAAGTCCTCGAAAACCACGCGACCGATCAAGAGGCAAAACAAGCGCCATGACAACGAATCTGTTAGAAAATGTCCCGATCGTATCTATCGTCCGCCGCAATCACGGCATCGAACACGCCACGGTCTATCTCCTGGCTGCGGCCAACGCCAATCGGCGCATTGTGGCCCGCAGTGACACTAAGGGGTTCATCATCTATGGCGATATGAAGGCTGACGAGCTGGAGCGCGCGGTCAAGGAGGCGCTGCGGCGTTTGCAGGCCGGCGACGCGCATCTGGCCGTGCACCCCAACTGCGGCACGAACTTCGTCACGTCGGGCATGCTGGCAGGCGCCGCGGCGTGGGCGGTCACCGCCCTCAGCGCCCGCGGGGACCGCAAACGGTCGGTTTGGGAGTCGCTGCCCACGGCGTTTTCCGCGGCCACGCTGGCCCTGTTTGTCGCCCAACCCCTGGGGCACACCTTGCAGGAAGTGGTCACCACCTCCGCGCAGGTGCAAGGCGTGCGCCTGGGCAAGGTGACGCGCCGGTCTGACCTGGGCGGCGTGCCGGTGCATGTCGTTGAACTACTTCATCCCTGAGGGGACTTCCGAAGTCCAGACCTCGGACTTCCGCAGTCTCCAAGACTTCGGAAGTCTATTCCAAGCCGGTGTGTATGATTTACCTGATCCATGGCGACGAAGAGTTCTTGCGCGCCGAAGCCCTCGCCGAAATCCAAGCGACGCTGGGACCGGCCGAATTTGCGCAGCTCAACACCGCGGAGAT
>JBGAVB010000049.1:0-11183 GCA_044228345.1 Anaerolineae bacterium
CCAGGTCTTGCAGGTAGTCGAGCCGGCCGATGATGCCGGCCAGGTCGCCGATGCCATCGCCGTTGCCGTCGGCAAAACTGCGAGGGTAGATTTGATAAAAAACGGCGGTTTGCCACCAGGGCTGCCCCTGGTTGGGCGGCGGAGTGTACGTTGTGCTCATTGACTCCCCTTCGTAGATGGTTCGTTGGCGGCGGCTATTCTTCTGATGGCTCTCGACGCACCACCATCAAGGTGATGTCGTCGGCCTGGGCTGCGTCGCCGCAGAATTGGTGTACGGCATCCAGAATGGCTGCCCTGACGGCGGCGGCCGGCTGCGCGGCCTGCGTTTGCACCAGGGTCCGCAGGGCAGCGTCGCCCCAGGCGGCGCCGTCGCCATTCTCAGCCTCCGTGACGCCGTCGGTGTAGAGAACGAGCAGATCGCCTGGCGCCAGCACGATCTGCGCCTGCTGCCAGGCGGCCTCCTCGAACATGCCCAGGGGCACGCCCGTCCGGCGCAGGAGTTCGACACGCGCGCCGGTTTCATCATGGTGCAGCCAGAGCGGGGGGTTGTGGCCGGCATTGCAATAGGCGAACTGACCTGTGGCCGGATCGAGCACGCCGTAGAAAAGGGTCACGAATAGATCGCTGTGGGTATCCAGCAGGAGGCGCGCATTGACTGCCTGCAGGACGCGTTCGGGCGCGGCGGCATGTTCTGCGGCATAGGTGCGCAGCAGCGTGCGGCTGACGGCCATGAAGAGGGCGGCCCCCATGCCTTTGTCTGCCACATCCGCCACCAGGATGCCCAGGCGGCCGTTGGGCAGTTCGATCACATCGTAGAAATCGCCCGAAGTCTGGCGCGCCGATTCCAGGTAGGCGGCCAACTGCCAGCCTGGCAGTTTCGGCAGCGATGCAGGCAAGAATGTCGCCTGAATCTGGCCGGCCAGCACCGACTCTTGCTCGATCTTTTGGTACTCCAGCGTGGCGGCGTAGACAGCCGCGCTGTGCAAGACCGACGCAATCTGCGCGGCCAGCGCCTGCGCGGCCGGGATGAAGCCTTCGGCCACGGCGGCGTCGTGCATGTGCAGGACGCGCCGCACTTCGATGTAGATCGCGCCGATGACCGATGGGCCGTCAACCGCTTGGATCGGTGCGGTCAGAATCAAGGCGGGCGCAAGGGCCGCGCCCCACGGCAGCGCCTGGCCTGGCTCTACGCGCTGAACCTCGGTTTGATCCCGCATCCAGGCCCAGGCTGCGGCCGGCGGCTCCGGCTCGGACGGGGGATAGTTGATGAGCGACTGCTGTGGCCAAATCATGATGGCAACCCGACTGCCGGAGAACATGGCAGGCACGTGATCCGCCAGAATGGCGCTGATGTTGGAGCCGTCGGGCGCGCGGTTGAGCAGCGCCCGGCCCAGGCGCTCCAGTTGGGCCAGCGCCGCGGAGCGCTGGCGGTTGTGCTCGGCGGAGCGGCTTAGCCCAAAGGCCAGGAGGCTGGTGAGGAGGAGTCCGGCCAGGAAAAACAGCAAGCCGCCCAGGCCCACCTCGGCGTATAGGCCAGCCCCCAGAATGGCAAATGGCCAGGCCAGGCCCGGCATGGTCATGGTGACGGCGTAGAAGGTCAGCGAGCGCCGCTGGCGGGCGGACGATCGGTTGTCCGACCTTTGGGAAAGGCGGCGCACCAGGATGATGAGGAAGACGAGCCAGAAAAGCTTGGCGACCACAAAGGCGACGGCCAGCAATCCCAACGCCGGCCACGCGGCCGCCCAGGTCAACCCTGGCAGCGGAAAGACGCCGCCCCACCCCGGGTATAAACGCAGAGCCAAGAGCGGCGCCAGGGTGACTTCAGTCATCTGCAGGGCGATGTTGCGCGTCCGGTTCCAGGTCATGCCCGGAATGCTGAACTGCGCACGTTGGCGGTAAATGTTGAGCGCGCCACTCAGCACCGAAATCCATAGCGCGGTGGGGCCAAGCAGCAGCACACCGATCCAGGTGACGACCTCGTCGAGTGAGCCGCCGTAGTCGGCCATCACCTCCGGCTCGATCTCGCGAATGACAAAAAAGCCAAGCTGTCCCATGCCGAAGTTGGCCAGGAACAACAGGCCGTAGAGGAGCCATTGGCTGCGCACAACCTGCAGATCGGTGCTGAGCAGCAGCCAGATCAGGCCCGTGAC
Source organism: Anaerolineae bacterium (assembly GCA_044228345.1). Lineage (GTDB taxonomy): Bacteria > Chloroflexota > Anaerolineae > SSC4 > Amarolineaceae > Amarolinea. Next base: position 2,151 of record JBGAVB010000049.1, read on the forward strand.
CAGCGCAAAGGGCGCGGCGTACAGCGTGCCGATGATGTCGCCAGACCAGTGCGAGCGCTGCGGCATCGGCGGCGCGGCCGGGTCTGAGTTCACGGGTTGGCGTTGGTCCGGAAACTGTTTGGTCATGGTGACTCTTGGAAACGGTCGCTACACCCAAGCGCGCCGCCGCAGCCAGGGCGACCCGACGCAAGCCCCGTCTCAGGTCTTGGGTAGGCTCACGCTGTCGCCGGCCGTGTAGCGCTCCTTGTGCTCGGCATCCCATACGGTGACGCCGCCGCTGCCGGCCACGATCAGCGTCTCCTCCATCATGACCAGGGCGGTGTTGCCGTCAATGCCCACCAGCGTGTGCCCACTGCCCAGGATGAAGTGCAAGATGTTGGTCATGACATGGGACATCTCGTCGAAGTGCGGCAGGATGACGACGTTGGGCAGATAGGCGAAGCCTGCCTGCCAGATCGGCGGAGGCGGGAAGCGCGGGATGCGTTCGCCCCAGATCATCGCGCCCGCGCTGCAGCCGGCAACCACGCCGCCCGTATCCAGCACCTGCTCGATGGCCTCGAAGACGGGCGTGTCGCGCAGAACGTCGTGCAGATAGGCCGGCTTGCCGCCCGACAGGTAGACGAAGTTGGCGGCGGCTACCTGCTCAGCCAGGCGGGCATCCTGCGCGTCCGCACGATCGTAGACCGGCAGCGATTGCACTTCCACACCCAGGCGGGTGAAGTGCCTGATGCCCAGGTCGGCCCAGTAACGCAGCCGCTCAGCGCCTTCTGCGCCGGCGGCCGTGGGCAGACACACCACCCGTCTGGGCGCAGGCAGCCGGCTGAGTAAGAAACGGTCAATCTCTTCGACGCCCGGCAGGTACTCGCCGGCCCCCACCAGGGCGAGCGTCCCGTGGATGGTAATTGTCATGCGACCTCTCTATTTTGATAATGGCGCCGGCAGGGGGGCGCCGGGCGCGACGTGATGCGTCTCACGCAGCCAGAAGACGCTGGCGATGAAACCGAGCAGCATGATGAGGCCGCCGGTCAGGTAAGGAAAATTCAAGTTAAGGTCGAAGGCAAACCCGGCCCACAGCGGCCCCACGATGCGGCCCAGGCTCATGAAGGCGTTGTTCAGGCCCATGGCGCTGCCTTGACCGCCGGGCGTGCGCTTGGAGATGAGCGAGGAGACGCCTGGGCGCAGCATGGCGTTGCTGGTGACGAAGAACATCACCGTGAGCAGCAGCGTAGCCATGTCCACGGCCTCGAGCATGATGACGAAACCGACGGCGCTGGCGATCAGCGCGGCTTTGAGGATGCGCACGTCGCCCCAACGCCGCGTGAACGGCCCGGTCAGCGCGCCTTGCACGATGGCGGAGACGATGCCGATTGCCATCAACACCAGGCCGACCTCGCGCGGGCCGTAGTTGAAGCGCTGCTGCGCGTAGAGTCCGAAGATGCCCTCGAAGTTGGCTAGCGCGAAGTTCAGCAGGAAGGCCAGGAAGAGCAGAATGCCGATCGGCCCCAACAATCCCTGCCACAATTCGCCCAGGTTGACCCCTTGCACCTTTTGGCCGTGGCGGCGGGCTGATTGAGGCAGCGATTCAGGGAAGAAGGCTGCGATCAAAACCAGGATCAGCGCGGAGAAGCCCGCGGCGACGAAAAAGGGCAGCTGCAGCGATTGCGCGGCCAGCCAGCCGCCGATGCCAGGCCCCAGCACCATGCCAATGCCTTGCGCGGCGCCGATGATGCCCATGCCGCCGCTGCGTTGATCGTGCGACGTGCTGTCGCTGATGTAGGCCATGGCCGTGGGCAAGGTGGCCGACGAGAGGATGCCGGCCAGGGCGCGCGCGACAAAGAGCATCCACAACTGCGTGGAGAGGCCCATCAGCACCTGCGCCAGCACGTTGCCCAGGACGCCGATCATGAGAATTGGCTTGCGGCCATAGCGGTCTGAGAGGGCGCCCCAGATGGGGGAGAAAATGAACTGCATGATCGAAAAAGTCGCCATCAGGGCGCCAAGCCCCTTGCCGCTGGCGCCAAACTGCTCGATGTAGAACGGCAGGATGGGGATGATCATGCCAAAACCCAGCATGACCACGATCATCGTGAAGAACAGAATCGTAATGTTGCGTTTGTTGTCGGTTGGCTGCATACAGTTGTCGAATCAATCCTTGGCGAAAGGCTGGCGATCACATGGCCGCGACGGCCAGCCTGCACTGTAACCGGTGCGATGGTCTCGTCCTCACGCGGTGGGCGCCGCCGCGGCGCGCCGACGCGCAAGCTCCTGCAGCGCCTGTTCATGATTCTCTTTGGTAATCGGGAATTTGTACACAAGGTAAATGCCCGCGGCCAGGATGAGAGCGGGCAGCGGGCCGATCATCAGCCGAATCGCCAGCAGCGCGCTGTCAGGCTGTACAATCGGCGTGGTAATGCCTTCCGGCGGCGTGATATAGCCAGTCCAGTTGAGGACCTGGCTGACCAGGAAGAGGCCAAGCGCCAGCCCCAATTTTTGCAAGAGCACGAAGAAGCCATAGAACGCGCCTTCGCGGCGCTTGCCGGTTTCCAACTCATCGAGTTCGATGACATCGGGCAGCATGGCCCAGGGCACCAGGTAGGCCGTGGCGACACCCACGCCGGCCAGGGCCGCCAATGCGATGATGATCCAACTGGGCCAGCCTGGCTGCACCGCGAAGAGGGCGAAGGCCACCACGATCCAGAAGATCATGCCGCGATAGTAAACGCCTTTTTTGCCGGTGCGACGGCTGACGGCCGTCCAGATGAAGAGCCAGATCAGCGCGCTGCCCTGCACGGCCAGGATAACCACCGGCACCAGGCCGGGCTGGCGCAGCCAATAGGTCATATAATAGATGACAATCGTCGAAACGGTCTGCACCACCAGCCAGGACAGGAGATAGATGCCGGTGACATAACGGAAAGCTCGATTGGCGAAGGTGATCTTGAGCGCCTCCCGAAACGGCAGGTCTTCTTCTTCATCCTCCTGGTGGCGCTCATAAGTGCCCCAGAAGGCAAAGAAGAAGGGAAGCGTGGCCGCGACCGCCCAGACGCCGGCCGACACGGCGTACGCGCCCTGGATGCCCAGGGTCGGCTGCATGGCGCTGACGATGATGGGGTGCACGACGGCGGCGATCAAGCCGCTGCCGATGGAAAAGGCAAAGCGAAATGAGTTCAAGCTGGTGCGCTCGTCGTAGTCACGCGTTAGTTCCGGCGTCAGCGCGGTGTAAGGGACATTGACCACGGTGAACGCGGTGTCGAGCAGGAGCGAGATGATCAGGTAATACCAGAATTTGCCGTTGTTGCTGACCTGCGGCACGATGAAGAGCAGGAAGAAGGTCAGGCCGAAGGGGATGGCGCCGAACAGGAACCACGGCCGCCGTCGCCCCCAGCGTGTTTTGATGCGGTCGGAGAGCATGCCTACGATCGGGTCATTGACGGCATCCCAGATTTTGGTGAGGAGCAAGATGACCCCGGCGACCGCCGGATCAAGCCTGGCAACGTCAGTCAGAAAAAAGAGGAGAAAGAACGACATGATGGCGGTCGCGATGGCCGGACCAACATCTCCTGCGCCAAAGGCGAACTTGGTGATGAGCGGGACTTTTTCGGTTGTGGTGGCAGGCGGCTGCACGGTGTTTCCTCCCAATGAGGTCAGGTGTCTTGTAGCCCATGACGGGCCGAAGATAGACGAATGATCGGTTTATCTTACTCCAAATTGCCACGCGAAGCAATTTGGATGTGGGGCGGCGCCGCATTTGATGAATTGACGCACTGCGTCATATGTGCTAAACTGATGACAGGAAACGCGCTCTATCCGCACACGGTGCTGCCTGGGCGGGAGGAAAACATGACGATGAAGGATGTAAGCAGCGACAAAGCAGCGCACAACCCGGTTGCGCTGCGGCCTCCGCAGGAGGTTCGCGTTGGGGACGGGGATGAGTCAGTTGACAGAATGACGCTGCCAGAAACCGCGGCTTTGTTGGTCGGCGATGATGCCAACTTGCAGGCGCAAGCCGCGCGCAAAGTAGCCGATATGGCCGCCCAGCATCCGGCCACCCTGGCGCCCATCGTGCCCCAACTCCTGGCTGCGCTGAGCGACTGGGAAGACCTCGACGCCCATCGCCAGGTGGTGCAGGCCCTGGAAGCGGTCGCAGCCTGGAGCATCAAGCCGTTCGTTGGTCAAACTGAGACCCTGCGCCGCACCCTGTGGGATCAACGCAGCGCGGCCGCGCGCGCCTTCGCTGCGCAGACCCTGGCCCGCCTAATGGTTTCCGACCCGGCGCTGCTGCAAGAAGCCTGGGACGAGCTGGCGCATGCCATCGAGCACCAGGCCAACACGCACCAGGTGGACGACATGCTGGAGGCCATCCGCATCCTGGCCGGCAGTCCGCCAGGGCGCTTGCTGCACCCACAGATACACGAGCTGGTGGCCCCCTTCACCGGGCACTGGAAGCCGCAGGTGCAGGCCATGGCGCGCCGCATCCTGGAGGAGCTGGAACGCAACGCGGTCTTGCCGCCCTATCTGCGTAACCTGAAGGAGCAGTTGGCGATCTTCCAGGCGCCGCCGGCCTTGCCAGAAGTTGAGACGCCTGCGTCTGGCCCGAAATACGTTTCGCTGCGTGAACTATGCCAGCTGCCCCTGGCCGACCAGATCAAGGCCTTTCGCCCGCTCATTCCCACGGCGTTGCTGACAAACTACGAGATTGACGAGCAGACCCTGCGCGATCGCCACGGCGAGCCGGCGCTGCGTCTCTCTTCCAGCGTGAATATGGCGATGGTGGAACTGACGCTTTGGCGCCAGCGCGCAGATCAAGATCCCGCGCTGCTCCTGCATTTCGGAGAGACGGCCAATGGACAGATCCAAATCTACCTGGTGGTTGTCAACAATCTCGACGCTGAACGCTTCAACATTGATTACGACAGCGAAGGACGTCCCACCTTGCTGGGAATCGTGGGGCGCAATCTGGCCGAAGAAGCGCGCGCCATGCACGCAGGCCTGGCGCCTGGTCAGGTGCGCGCCGGGCTGGCGGTGATAGGCCACCGCCTGCTGCCGCGGCTGGAGCAGATGCTGACCGACTGGGGAAAGCAGTACATGTTTGCGCAGCCGCTGGCTTATCATAACGCGATTCTCCTCGAACGCTGGGGCTTTTCCTACCTGACCGGCCAACGCTTCATGGAAGAACTCAACCGCCGGTTCATCGAAGGCGACCTGCGCGCGCGCCTGGATGGGAGCACGTTCCGGCCTGCGGACGCGTGGATGACGGCGCGCGGGCGCAGTTGGGCGATTCATGATGGTATTCTGGATGAGCCGTGGCCTGAGCTGCACATGATTCGGCGCATCGGCCATCCCAATCAGGTGAACACCTTCGCCAATGGATCGTTTTAGCTGCCGTGAAAGCCGGCGCTTGAAGCCGTAAGCGCCGACTATGGGACGGCTGGCCGCCCTTTGAAATTCCTTTGACAGCGATTAAAGCAACATACTTGTTGTAAAAGTTGACATCAACGCCGCTTTGTACTAGAATGGAGCCAGTTGAACGACGTGTCTGTGCCTTCCTGGACCGTTTGCTCTTGCACAAAACTCTCCGTCATCAAGCTGATGCGGAAGATAAAGATTGATGGTCGCTGTGGACCAACGAAATAAGCTTAAGGAGAAACATCTGATGGCTCATACCCTTCCTGCTTTGCCCTATGCGTATAACGCACTGGAACCGTTCATTGACGAATTGACGATGCAGATTCATCACGACAAGCATCATCAGGCGTATGTCACCAACCTGAACAACGCGCTGGCCAATGCGCCAGAATTTGCCGAGAAGTCGCTGGAAGACCTGCTGCGCCACATTGGCGATGTGCCTGAGGCCATCCGCACAGCCGTCCGTAACAACGGCGGGGGACATCACAACCACACGCTCTATTGGGAAATCATGGCCCCAGGCGGCCGCGGCGAGCCGACCGGCGCGCTGGCCGAGGCAATTGCGAGCACTTTTGGCAGCTTTGCCGATTTCAAGACCAAGGCCACGCAGAACGGCGTCACGCGCTTTGGCAGCGGTTGGTCATGGCTGGTCGTGGATGGCAACAAGAAGCTTGCCGCCTACAGCACCGCCAACCAGGACAGCCCGCTGATGGATGGGCACACGCCGATCCTGGGCATTGACGTGTGGGAACATGCCTACTACCTGAAGTATCAGAACCGCCGCCCCGACTACCTGGCGGCCTGGTGGAGCACCGTCAACTGGGACGAGGTGGCCAAGCGCTTTGCCGCCGCGCTGGCCTAAGCTGCGCCACCGTGTTCGCCTGACCTGCCTGCGCAGGCCAGCAACAAATACTTAGAAAACAACGAGCGCCGGATCAATTCCGTGGCGCTCGTTGTTTTATTCCGGCGCGTCGTTTGCCGTCGGCAAGTGTTATAATGGGACGAAGCATAAAATACCAGGGAGCGCCGCCCAGCGTTGGGCCTGACTGCATCATGCGGTCATTCCTGCGCCGCGGCGTTTCTTGTGCACAGCAGGAGGTTGCCAGTGAACAGACGTGTGGTCGTCACCGGAATGGGAACGATTTCACCGGTTGGCTTGAATGTGCCTACGGCCTGGGAAGCCCTCAAAGCGGGCAAGAGCGGCGTGGGACGGATCACCGCGTTCGATCCATCTCCGTTCAAGACTCAGATCGCGGCCGAGGTAAAGGGTTTTGACCCCACCAAGTTCATGGATGCGAAAGAGGCGCGGCGGCTGGATCCCTACATTCATTTCGCCTGGGCCGCAACCGTGGAAGCGCTCGCGGATTCCGGCCTTGACCTGGCGCACGAAGATCGTGAACGCGTCGGCGTCATCGTGGGGTCGGCCGTGGGCGGCATCGGGACGCTGCTCAGCCAGTACGATGTCTTGCAGCAAAGGGGACCGCGCCGCATCAGCCCCTTCTTCATTCCGGCCATGTTGGTGGACAGCGCCGGCGGTCAAATTGCGATCCAACTGGGCATTCGTGGGCCGAACATGGCCGTGGTCAGCGCCTGCGCCACCGGCACCAGCGCCGTAGGCGAGGCGGCCGAGGTGGTGGGCCGCGGTGATGCCGACATCATGATTGCCGGCGGGGCCGAGGCCGCCATTGCGCCGTTGACCCTGGGCGGTTTCGATGTGATGGGCGCCATGTCCACGCGCAATGACAATCCCGAAGGCGCCTGTCGCCCCTTCGATGCCAATCGCGATGGCTTCCTGATGGGTGAAGGTTCCGCCATTCTGATCGTGGAGTCGCTCGATCATGCCCTGGCGCGCGGCGCACACATCTACGGCGAAATCCTCGGCTATGGCGGCAGCGCCGACGCCTATCATATGGCCGCGCCGGCTGAAAATGGCGAAGGCGCAATCGTCGCCATGAAGCTGGCAATTCGCAAGGCCGGCGTCAAGGTGGAGGAGATTGACTACATCAACGCGCACGGCACGGCGACGAAGTTGAACGACAAGGGCGAGACCACCGCCATCAAGGCGGTCTTGGGCCCACATGCCTACCGCGTGGTCATCAGTTCAACCAAATCCATGACCGCGCACTTGCTGGGCGGCGCCGGCACCTTCGAAGCCATGGTGTGCCTCAAGGCGCTCACCGAAGGCATCATCCCACCAACCATCAACTACGAAACACCCGACCCTGAATGTGATTTGGACTATACGCCGAACGTCGCACGGCGGCTGCCTATCAACATCGCGCTGTCAAACTCATTCGGCTTTGGCGGTCACAATGCAAGTATCATCGTGCGCCGCTGGCCGCAGCCAGAAGATACGGCGGCGACAGAGACGATGGCTGCCTGAGAGGCAGAACCACAAGGAGAACGGATTGTCATGGCTCGCTATGCACAAATTGTCGGTTGGGGCTGCTACGCGCCTGAGCGTGTGCTCACCAATCGTGACCTGGAAGGCATCATTGACACCACTGATGATTGGATTGTCACCCGAACCGGCATCCGCGAGCGCCATATTGCCACCAACCCTCGGGAGACGACGGCCACGATGGCGACGAAGGCCGCAGCCGCGGCCTTGCGCGTGGCCGGGGTGTCAGCCAACGAGGTAGATTTGATCATCTGTTCGACCTCGTCGCCCGAACATCAATTCCCGGCCACGGCCTGCCTGGTGCAGGATGCTCTCGGCGCAGAGCGCGCCGGCGCGTTCGATCTCAGCGCGGCCTGCTCTGGTTTCGTCTACGCGCTGACGCTGGCGCGCAGCATGATCGTCAGCGGCGGCGCGCAAAATATCATCGTCATCGGCTCCGAAACTCTCTCGCGTATCGTGGATTGGAGCGACCGCGCCACGTGCGTGTTGTTCGGTGATGGCGCGGGCGCGGTGCTGCTCAGCGCCAGCGAGGAGCCAGGCGGCATCCTTGCCAGTGTGCTCGGCTCGGACGGCTCCGGCGCTGAACTGCTCTCCCTGCCCGCCGGCGGCAGCCGCATGCCCACCACGTTGGAGACCGTGACCGGCCGCCAGCACTATGTCAAAATGGATGGCGCGGCCGTCTTCCGCTTCGCCACCCGCATCATGGCGACCGCCACGCGTGAAGTGGTTGAGAAGGCCGGCCTGACCCTGGATGACATTGACCTGATCATCCCCCACCAGGCCAACGCCCGCATCATCGAATCGTCCGTGCAGCGCCAACTCAAGATACCGCGCGAGAAGATTTTCATCAACCTGGAACGCTATGGCAACACCTCCACGGCCTCCATTCCGTTGGCGTTGTGCGAAGCGATCGAGGCCGGCCGTGTCAAGAAGAATGATCGCCTTGTCTTCGTCAGCTTTGGCGCCGGCTTGACCTGGGCCGCGATGGCGATCCAATGGGGCGCGCCGGTGCCTGTCCCCCAGCCGAAGTGGTGGCAAGAGGCGCAGCGTCAGGGCGCCTATGGCGCGGCACGCGCGCGTTCGACCGTGCGCCGGCTGCTGCGCAAATATAACAGCTTGGCCGAGGATATCCGGGTGCCGGAGATCGAGCTGCCGGAGCGTTTTCGTGTGTTGGGTCTGGGTAAGCGCGACGCCAAGAAGCATGAGCAAGATGGTAATGAATAACG
>JBGAVB010000004.1:0-23346 GCA_044228345.1 Anaerolineae bacterium
AGAGCAGGGCGTCTTTCGAAGTCCACGAGATCTCGACAGGCTCGCTCGTGGCTCCTACAGCATCGGGGTTGATGGGCATCGCAGTCTCTCCTTGGCGGTGTTTCGTCGATCTGTCGCCGGCCGATCGGCCGGCTGAACCATGACTGCCTTTGTCATTGTTTTCTCCTTATCGCTATGACGCATTGCGTCATAAGCATTGTATCACGATGCCCAGGGCATGTCAAGACCCCTGCGGCGCGCGAAAAAAAGTCCGCGGCTGCGTATGGATTGCAGCCGTGGACTCTTCATTGACAAAGAGCGGCGCGTACCTGTCCCGCGCCGGACGCTGGTTTTAGAGGATTTGGCGCAGGGCGTCGAACACGGGTTGGATGTCCGCTTCCGTCACCTGACCCATGTGGCCGATGCGGAAGATGTCATTCTTGAGCGCGCCCTGCCCCCCGGCCACTTCCTGGCCGAACTCGTCGCGCAGCCGCGCCCGCAGCTTCGCCGCTTCGATGCCGGGCGGGACGCGAATGGCGGTCACGGCGTTGGAGGCAAAGGCCGGATTGGCGAAGAGCTGCAGGCCCAGGTCGCGCACGCCCTGGCGCGTGAAATCACCCACCCGGCGATGACGCACGTGAATCGCGTCCAGCCCTTCCTCGCGCATCATCAGCAGAGCCTCTTGCAGGCCGAAGATCAGACCAACGGCCGGCGTCCAGGGGGTCTGGCGGTTGGCGGCTGACTTGCGCGCCTGGCGCAGATCGAAGTAGAAGCGCGGCGATTTGCAGCGCTCGATTACCGGCCAGGCTCGTTCACTGACCGCGACAAAGGCCAGGCCGGGCGGCAGTCCCCATGCCTTCTGCGAACCGCTGACCACGACATCGAGGCCCAGCTCGTCCATCGGCAGGGGCAGGCAGCCAACCCCGCTGACGGCATCCACAATCGTGAGGGGCCGCGCCTCCCCCAGGTCGTTCACAGCCAGGGCAAGCTCGCGCATCGGATTGGTCACGCCGGTTGAGGTCTCGTTGTGCGTCACCAGCACCGCATGAAAGGGCGGGTTGTCGTGCAGCGCCTGGCGCACCTGGCTCACGTCAATCGGCTGGCCGGCCGGCGCGTCCAGCGCGGTCACCTGTGCGCCATGGATGCGGGCCAGGGTGCGCAGGCGCTCGCCAAAATTGCCGATGCTCAGGGAGAGCACGCGATCGCCGGGGCTGACTGTGTTGGCGACGGCCGCTTCCAGGCCGCCGGTGCCAGAACTGGTCAACACCAGCACCTCCTGCGCGGTCTCAAACGCCCAACGCAGGCCGTCGGCGGCCTCGCCAAAGATGGCGCTGAACCGAGGACCGCGATGATTGATCATCGGCTGGTTCATGGCCGCCATCACCCGTGGATGCACCGGGATGGGGCCAGGAATGCGCAGATTCATATCCGATCTCCTCTGCGCTACAGCGGCCACTCCTGCAGGATGCGCTCTGTCTCTTGCTCATGACCGCTCTCATCGAGCACCATGTTTTCGAGCTGGACCTTTAGCCCCACATCGCCCAACTCGGCCGCATCCTCAGCGCGCTGGGTATAGTCCTTGAGGGCTTGCCGTTCCGCGGCCAAGATGGCTTCCAGCATCTCGCGGTTGCTGTGCGCAGCGGGCACCGGACGCGGCTGCGTGGTGGGTTCGCCGCCGAGGGCGACGATTTTGTTCGCCAGGAACTGCGCGTGGAGCTGTTCGTCGGGCACTTCGGCCATGAAGAACTGCACCAGCTGTGGCCGGAACGGCCCGTTGGCCTTGGCGGCGTAGGTGAGATACTGAATGATCGCGCCCAGTTCACCGGCGAGGTCATTGTTCAAACGGGCAACAAGCGTTTGCTTATCCATACAAAGTATCCTTTCTTTGCATTTGACACAAAAACGACGATCTTTGAGACTATGTCATTAACGACACATGCTTCCATTCTACCACCGCCTGCGCCAGGCACAAAAAGCCGTTGCTGACATCTTTTTGACTTCCCTTTCGGCGTGCGGTATACTCGTTTGCGTTTGGGAGCGGGCAAAAAACGATCGCTTCGCCCCGGATGCGATCTAACAGCCGAGCTGACAAGCGTGAGAGCATGATTCGTCTACTAGACTTGACATTGGAACAAATGCGCACCCAGGTGCAGGCCTGGGGCGAGCCGGCCTTCCGCGCGGAACAGCTGTGGCATTGGTTGTACGCCCGCCAGGCTAACGATCCTGCGCAGATGACGAACTTGCCGCGCACCCTGCAGGCGCAGATGGCAGCCCATGCCAGGATTGATCTCCTGCAGGTCGTCGCCAAGACGGTGTCGGCCGATCGGCTGGCGCACAAGGTTCTCTTCCAACTCCATGACGGACAAACGATCGAAGCCGTGCTCATGCTGTACGACCGTCGGCGCACGTTGTGCATTTCCACGCAGGCCGGTTGCGCGATGGGTTGCACGTTCTGCGCAACGGGGCTGGGCGGGCTGACGCGCAACCTGACGGCCGGCGAAATTGCCGCCCAGGTTCTCTATTTTGCGCGTTGGTTGGGCGATCCAGACGCCAACGGGGCCGACTCGCTGCCGATCATGCGCCCTGCGCAAGTGACCAACGTCGTACTGATGGGCATGGGCGAGCCGCTCGCCAACTACAAGGCGGTGTGGCAGGCGCTCCATACCTTGACCGACCAACAGGGCTTTGGCCTGGGCGCGCGCCATTTCACCCTATCCACCGTAGGGCTGGCGCCGATGATCGAGCGCATGGCAGCCGAGCCGCTGCAGATCAATCTGGCCGTGAGTCTGCACGCACCCACCGACGAGCTTCGCAATACGCTGGTGCCGATTAACAAGCGCTATCCGCTGGCTGTGCTGTTGACCGCTTGCCGCAATTACACGGAACGCACTCACCGCCGCTTGAGCTTCGAGTACGCGCTGATGCGCGGCATCAATGATAAGCCGGAACATGCACAGCGCCTGGCGCAGATTGCTCGCGGCATGTTATGTCATATCAATTTGATCCCTCTCAACCCTGTGCGCGGGTCGGCCTTTCAGCCGTCCACCAAGGCAGACACGGAGGCGTTTCTCAACATCCTGCAGCAGGCCGGCATCTCAGCCACGCTGCGCTTGCGCCGCGGGGTCGAGATCAATGCGGGGTGCGGTCAGCTGCGCCAGCAGATGCAACTGACAAACGCGTCGGGGTAAACAAAAACGCCAACCGACAGAACGGCTGGCGTTTTTGATCGCTCAAGCAATGCTGAGAGTGGAACCATCAAGCATTCTTTTGCAGCGTCTTCAGGCACTTGGCGCACGCATACACCCGACGCGACCTGCCATTCACCACCAGCGTCTTACGCTGGATGTTGGCTCGCCACATGTGACGAGTATGTCGGGCCGAAAAGCTCACCCGGTTGCCAAACTGCGGCCCTTTGCCGCACATTTCACACATTGCCATGTCGAACCCCCCAAGAACGTGGCGCCGCTTTCAACGATGCACTGGCATCGAGAAGCCGCAGCGCCTAGATTTTTTCGCCTGAATGCTGCAGGGCAGTCGGCCCAAAGCCGTGCTGTTCAATGGGACGCATCTTACCACAGGATGGTGACTTCGCCAAAAAAGCCAGTGCGCAATCGTGGATAGGACTGAAGTTGAGGTCGAGGGTCAAGATGGAAGAAACCAAACTGGGACGCATTGAGATTTCGCCGGCGGCTATCGCCGCGCTGGCCAGCGAGGCCGTCCTGGAGTCATACGGGGTCGTGGGCATGGCCAGCCGCAACCTGATTGATGGGATCAGTGAGATGCTGCAGGGAGATCGAGCGCGGCGCGGGGTGCTGGTTCATCAAGACAACGAGCGCATCATCATTGATCTGTATATCATCGTTCAGTATGGCACCCGCATTTCCGAAGTGGCGCAGAGCGTGATGAGCCGCGTCAAATTTACGCTCGAACAAACCCTCGGTCTGCCCGTGCAAGAGGTTAATGTTCATGTGCAGGGCTTGCGCATGGATGGCGAAGATCAGGCTGAGTCCTGACACTGAGATCAACAGGAGGCTCCAGGTTTGGCAGGGACATCTTCACAACACGGCCGATCCGCTTCGCCGACGCTGGCCGACAAATACCCACATGACGCGATCGTGACCAGTGTGGATGGGGCCGATTTCCGCCTGTTGCTTGAGGCCGGGTTCAGTTGGTTGGCGCAGCACCATGAGAGCGTCAACGCGCTCAACGTTTTTCCTGTACCTGACGGCGACACCGGCACCAATATGCTGCTCACCATGCAGTCAGCCTGGGAGGAAATTGTCAAGCTGGACAGCGGCCACCTGGGCAAGATCATGCAGGCTGCGGCCCAGGGTGCATTGATGGGCGCGCGCGGCAACTCCGGCGTGATTTTGTCACAGATCCTGCGCGGGATGGCGCGCGGTCTGGAGCAGCAAACCGCGTGTAATGCCCCACAACTGGCGCATGCGCTGCGCCTGGCATCCGACACCGCGTACAAGGGTGTTGTCAAGCCTGTGGAAGGCACCATTCTCACGGTGATCCGCCTGGTGGCCGACGCGGCCGAAAAGGCCGCCCAGCTCGATCATGATCTGCGGTTCGTCTTTCGACGCATCGTTCACACGGCCGATGAAGCGGTGGCGAAAACGCCCAGCCTGCTTGCGATTCTGGCGCAGGCGGGCGTGGTGGATGCGGGGGGCAAGGGTCTCTTTTACCTGCTCGAGGGCATGGCGCGTGCACTGGAAGGAGAGCGCTTGACACAAGACCACCAAAAACAGGCGACATTTGCCGGCCATGCGGACGCGCTGGAAGGCGAGTACGGCTTTGACATTCAGTTCATCCTGCAAGGCAACAACCTGGACGTGGACGAGATTCGCCGCGTCATCACCGGCATGGGCGACTCCGTCCTGGTCGTGGGCGACCAGTATACGGTCAAGGTGCATCTACATTCCAGTGAGCCAGGCCACGCGTTGAATTATGGCGTCAGCGTCGGCCACATGAGCCGCATCATCGTTGAGAACATGGACGCTCAGTTCGACGAGTTTGTGCACGGCGAAGGCAGCGGCGACGGGCCGCTGGCGGGCCGCACGTTGTCCGAAATCAGCGCGCCGCCCGCGTCCGCAGCCAGTACGGCGACCATTGTGGTGGCGCCAGGCGCCGGGCTGCAGCAGGTATTCCAGAGCCTGGGCGCCAGTCAGATCGTCGCCGGCGGCCAGACCATGAATCCGAGCACGCAGGAACTGCTGGCGGCCGTGGAGGCCACCCCCGCCGAGGATGTCATCATCCTACCGAACAACAGCAATATCGTGATGGCCGCTGAACAGGCCAGGCAGTTGTCGCACAAGCGCGTCCACGTGGTGCCGAGCAAGACCATTCCACAGGGCATCAGCGCGCTGATCGCTTTTCAGCCTTCAGACAGCGTCGAAGACAACATCAAGGCCATGACTCACGCCTTGGGCGCGATTCAGACAGGCGAGATTACCGTGGCGGTGCGCAGCGCGGCCTTCGACGGCATTCGGGTGGAAGCTGGCGAGATGATCGGCCTGCTGAACGATGTGTTGACCGCGCACGGCCGCAATGCCCAGGACGTGGCCCTGGAACTGCTGCGCCAGATGCAGGCTGGCGCCCGCGAAATCATCACGGTTTACTACGGCCAGCCTGTCAACGAAGCAGAAGCCCTGGCGATGCAGGACCTGCTCGTTGAGACGTTTCCTGAACAGGCCGTTGAGATGGTCAACGGTGGTCAGCCTCATTATCACTATATCGTTTCGGTCGAATAATCGCAGCCTGGAGTCGTTCTCGTGTCAATGGTAAAAATCGTCACCGACAGCAATGCCCAACTCTCGCCCGGGGTCGTCGAACGCTTAGGCATCCATGTCGTGCCGCTGCGCATTCAACAGGGCAAACGCATTAGCCGTGAAGGCGTGGATGTCACGCCGCAAAACTACTTCGCACGCCTGGAGCGCAGCAACGTGCTGCCGGTGGACTTACCGCCTTTGCAGCAAGAAATGGCCGATCTCTATGCACACCTGCACCGAGAGACCGATCAGATTCTCTCGCTGCACGTATCGTCACGCATCAATGACACCTGCGCGGTGGCGCGCACAGCCGCAGCCAACCTCCTGGGCCGCTGCCGCATTATGGTGCTCGATTCGCAGATGGTCTCCATTGGACTTGGCATTCTGGTGGAGGCTGCGGCCGAAGCGGCGGCGGCCGGCACGCGGCTCGATGAAGTGGTGCGCCTGGTGCGCGGCATGGTGCCGCACCTGTACGGCGCGTTCTTTGTCGAAACGCTTGACTACTTAGAACGCAGCCGGCGCATTAGCAAAGCCCAAGCTCTGTTGGGAACCATGCTCGGCATCAAGCCGATGCTAACCGTGGAAGAGGGCGAAATTCTGCCAGCCGAAAAAGTCCACACGCGCGAGCGCGCGGCCGAAAAATTGGCCGAGTTCATCGGCGAGTTTTCACAAATCCGCAAAATGGCCGTTCTGCAGCACGATTTTGACCACGAAACAGAAACGCTGCTCACGCACCTGCACGATCAACTTCCAAATCGAGAGATTCCGGTATATACCTACAGCCCGTCGCTGGCCTGTCACTTGGGGCCAAGCGCCATCGGCGTGATCGTTTACGAAGGTCAGATTTAGCATGATAAGCAAATCAGAATTGCCCGGCGCGTTCGAGCGTCTGAGCAAAATCCTGGCCCTGGAAAAACGGCAGGGCTATCGCAACAAAGCAGTCATTGGCGGGCTGGACAAGTTTGCCGCGCGTTGGGAACAAGACGCACGGCACGAAATGCCCCAAGACCAGCCGCTGATTGCCGAGATTGTCTCCCTGCTCACTGGCTACCCAACCGTCGCCGATCAGGAAGCGCGCGCGCGGGTGATCAACGATATTATGCTGCGCCTGAACATGCCAACCGCGGCCGCCGCGCCAGATGGTACTCGCCAGCCGCGACCGTCCGCAGAAAGCCCCCAAAGGCAGCAGGCGCAGTCGCCAACCGGCGCTGCGCCGCGTCCACGCGAACAGCGCCCCCCAACGGCGAGTCAAGAGTCAGACAGGAACATGCCCCCGGCCGGCGCTGTCCCGCGTCCACGCGAACAACGTCCGCCAACGGCGATTCAAGAATCAGACAGGAACATGCCCCCGGCAGCCGACGCGAAGACTCAATCGGCCTCGCCGCAGCCGACGGGGCCGCAAGCTCCGCCGCGTGCACAGCCTGAGATGCAGGCAGGCCGCGGCGCCGCGCCAGAAAAGAACAAGCCCGCGCCTCCACGTCAGGCGCCTGCGGCCAGCGAGCGGCCAAACCAGCCGCAAATCAAACCAGCCAAGGCGCCGGATAAGCCCGCGGCGAAGCCATCCCCGCCCGCGCGGCCGAGCGCCCCGGCCAAGGGTGGACAGAAGCAGCCGCCCGCCAGACCCGCGCCGCCGGCCAAATCGGGCGCACCCGAACGAGCGCCGCGATCCAGTGCGCCGCCGCATCCGGTTCCAGAACGCCGTCCGCCCACGCGCCGGGCGCGCGGCCTCGCCAACAGCGAGATCAACCTGGGCCTGCAGGCGCAGGTGACCAGCCTGCCCAGCATCGGCCCCCACTACGCGGAGCTGCTGGCGCGCTTGAACATTACGACGGTCGAAGATCTGCTGTGGCACTTCCCGCATCGCTATGTGGACTACAGCCGCCTCAAGCCCATCGCGTCGCTGACCCGCGACGAAGAGGTGACAATCCTCGCCACCGTTTGGGAAGTGCAGGAGCGCCTTCAATTCAACGGCCGCCGCGTCATTCAAGCCATTGTGGCCGACGGCAGCGGCACGATGCAGGTGACCTGGTACAACCCGTATGTCAAAAACCAGGTCAAGGCCGGTCGCGTGTTAGCCCTCAGCGGCAAGACCGACCTGTACATGGGACGCCTGGTCATGAACAGCCCGCAGTGGGAGCCGCTCGACCAGGAGCTGGTGCACACCGGCCGCATGGTGCCGATGTATCCGTTGACCAAAGACTTGAGTCAACGTTGGCTGCGTCAACGGATCAAGCAGGTGGTGGATGCCTGGGCCAGCCACATCACAGACTTCCTGCCCGAGCGCGTCCTGGCTTCCACAAGGCTCATGTTGCTGTCCAAGGCGTTGGCGCAGGTGCACTTTCCAGACAATGCTGAGCAGTTAGACCAGGCGCGGCGACGCCTCGCCTTCAATGAGCTTTTCCTGATCCAGCTGGGCGCGCTGCGTCGCCGTCACGCGTGGCGTGGGCATCCAGCCCCGCGCCTGGCGATTGGCGAGTCCGATTTGGCGCGCTTCCAGGAAAGCCTGCCATTCACGCTCACCGCCGCGCAGGCGCGCGCGCTGGGCGAAATCGTGCATGACCTGCAGGACATGCGCCCCATGAGCCGCCTGCTGCAAGGCGATGTTGGCTCCGGCAAGACGGTGGTGGCAGCCACAGCCATGTGGCTCGCCGCGCAGAACGGGATGCAGGCGGCAATGATGGCGCCGACCGAGATCTTGGCCGAGCAGCACTTCGTCGGCCTCTCGCGCCTCTTTGCACGCCTGGGCGAACAAGGCCTCCCCGCGCCCAGCGTTGCGCTGTTGACTGGCAGCCTGAAGGACGCCGACAAAGAGACCGTCGTCGCCCAACTCGCCAGCGGTGAAGCGCAGATCGTCGTTGGCACCCACGCCCTCATCCAGGAGGGCGTCAGCTTTGCCAACCTGGGTTTGGCCATCGTGGACGAGCAGCAGCGTTTTGGCGTCGAACAACGCGCGGCGCTCAAGCAGGCGGCGCGCGGCGAGGGCGAAGCATTGACGCCGCACCTGCTCGTGATGAGCGCCACGCCGATCCCGCGCTCCCTGGCGCTGACCGTGTACGGCGATTTGGACCTGTCCATCATTGACGAACTGCCGCCCGGTCGCCAGCCGATCAAAACCTATGTCGTGCACCCTGACGAGCGCGAACGCGCCTACAGTTTCATCCAGACGCAGGTAGAACAGGGCCGCCAGGCGTATGTCATCTGCCCGCTGGTGGAGGAATCCGAACAATCGGATGCGCGGGCGGCCGTGGCTGAGCATGAGCGTCTGCAGCGCGAGGTTTTTCCGCGGCTAACGCTGGGCCTGCTGCACGGTCGCATGAAGGGCGAGGAGAAGGAAGCCGTGATGCAGTCGTTTGCGCGCAACGAAACCCAGGTGCTGGTTTCCACCTCCGTCGTCGAAGTAGGCATTGACGTGCCCAACGCAACGGTGATGATGGTGGAAGGCGCCAATCACTTTGGTTTGGCGCAGCTGCACCAGTTCCGCGGCCGCGTGGGCCGCGGAGAACATGCCTCCTTCTGCCTGCTGCTCGTAGAGCGCACCGATCAGACAGAGGATGAGCGCCTGCGCGCGATGGCGCAGACGCAGGATGGTTTCAAACTGGCGGAGATTGACCTGCAGTTGCGCGGCCCCGGCGATTTCCTGGGCACTCGCCAAAGCGGCATCCCCGGCTTGCAGATGGCCAGCCTGGGCGATGCCAACCTGATGGATATGGCGCGCACCGAAGCGCAGCAGCTGCTGGAGCTGGATGCGAGTCTCAGCCTGCCCGAGCATCGCAACCTGGCAGCCCGGCTGGAACGTTTCTGGCGCGGACAAGGAGATGTGAGCTAGAGCCATGACGATCGCCCTTTATCCAGGCACCTTCGATCCTATTCACAACGGACACATTGACATTGCCACGCGTGCGGCCGGTCTTTTTGAACATGTCGTCGTGGGGCTATACGATCGGCCGGCCAAGCGCCTGCTCTTCAGCACGGAGGAGCGCATGCGCATGGCCCGCCAGGCCCTGGCGCACCTTCCCAATGTGACGGTGCAGTTGTACAGCGGTCTGACGGTTGATTATGCCATGGAGGTCGGCGCGCGGGTAGTAGTGCGCGGTTTGCGCGCGATCTCTGATTTTGAATTTGAGTTCCAGTTGGCGCTGACTAACAAGAAGCTGGCGCCGAACGTTGAGACGGTTGGCCTGATGACCAGCCTGGAATACCTGTATCTCAGCTCGACCATTCTCAAGGAGGTGGCCTTGCTGAATGGGGCGGTGAGCGATCTGGTGCCTGCGCATGTCGAAGAGGCGCTTCAACGAATAATCGTGGGCGTGACATCACCTGCGGCATAGGTCGCGCCCGCGGCCAAAGCGGCGGAGTCAGCCGCGGCCGAAAGGATCGCGAGTGGAAGGAACGTGAGTGGCATGGAGATTTTGCAGCTCGTAGACCAGTTTGACAACCTTTTGCGCAGCAGTTGGCGCGTGCCCCTGACCAGCCGGCTGCTGGTGAGCGAAACCGACTTCAATCGCTTGATTGAACAGATGCGCATGACCGTACCCGAGGTGATCAAACAAGCGCAGCGAACGGTGCAGGAGCGTGACCGCATCCTGGCCCAGGCCAAGGAGGAGTCGGACCGCATCGTGGCGCGCGCACGCACACGCGCCGCGGAATTGGTGAACGAACACGACATCACGCAGGCCGCGCAGGAACGGGCGGCCGCTCTGCTGCAGGACGCCGAAATCCAGCGGGCGCAGCTGCGCGATGATGCCGACGATTACGCGGTGCACTCGCTGCAGAACCTGGGCGAACACCTGGAACGGATGCTGACGGAGGTCCACAACGGCATCCAGGTCCTGAAGCCAGGCGCCAGCTAAGGACAGAAGCCAACAATTTTGACGCCTGGCGTACTCTCGCCTATAATGTCGTGCTGCTTGATAGGCAAGCAAGCCGTGATCAAATGTGAGCCGACGTGATGGCATTCCCCCTTCATGATGGATAGCGTCCGATGGATTTAGAATTCAACGTTGCCCAGCTTCTAAAAGCACCGGTTGGCGCAACGCGACGTTATGAGTTGGAAGAAGATGTCCACGAATTGGTCGCGGAGCTGCGGCTGGTATCCCCGGTCACCGGTCAGATTCAGCTGCTGCACATTCCGGGGGGCGTTTTGGCAACCGGCCAGCTGCAGACGACCGTGGCCATGGAATGCAAGCGCTGCTTGAGGCCGCTGGAGCTGCCGACTCGGTTTGAGATCGAAGAGGAGTTCAAGTCCACGGTGGACGTACTTACCGGTACGGCGCTGCCGGTTGATCCAGGGGAGGATACGGCGCTGTTGATTGATGGACAGCACATCCTCAACCTGGCCGAGATCATCCGTCAGGACTTGCTGTTAGCCGCCGAGCCCACCGCCCTCTGCCGGTCAGACTGCCGGGGACTATGTCCCAATTGTGGGCAAGATCTCAATGAAGGCCCGTGTGGGTGCCAACGCGAGTCTGAAGATGCACGTTGGGCGGCCTTGAGCCGTCTATTGAAAACGTGACGTACGTGAGGAGTGCATCCCTGGATCGCCCCAACGGGTGGACGACCAGCGGCGCGCTCACGAAATAAACCAAAAGATACTAAAAGAGTCTAGAGGAGATTGTTCACCAATGCCACCATTAACGAAACGTCGTTTCTCGCATGGCCGCACACATCGCCGCCGCGCGCACGACGCCATCACGCTGCCTAACCTGGTAGAGTGCCCTCACTGCAAGACGCCGCGCATGGCGCACCAGGTTTGCCCAAGCTGCGGTTACTACAAGGGCGTCGAAGTAGTCAAACAGGAAGACAAAGACAAGAAGAAGCCGGCCGCATAAGCAAGCCGACGCCGAATGGGAAACACGGCGATAGTGACCGGCGCTGATGGGGCGGATGCGGGCCAGGGTCAAGCTGATGCCTGCCCAACTGCTAGCGTCAACGCTTCCCCTGTGCGGCGCGAACACGCTCAACGCGGCGCCGGTTTAACCGAACACCGGCCGCATTTTGATGACGAAGGACGAAACGCAGCGCCTGGCAGCCTCAATTCGTCCTTCGTCTTTCGTAGCGTTTACTTTACAACCGACTATGCCACATATTGCCTACATCTTCCCTGGTCAAGGCTCGCAGGTTGTCGGCATGGGGCAGGCCCTGGCCGGCTCCCACGCCGCGGCGGCCGCCGTCTTTGCCGAAGCTGACCAGCTGGTTGGTTTTTCTCTATCTGTTCTGTGCTTCACTGGCCCGGCGGAGGCGCTCAACCAAACCATCAACACGCAGCCCGCGCTCTTCGTCACCAGCATCGCCGCGTGGCGCGCCATCGAAGCCGCGTTCATTCAGGCGCCACCCGCACAGTTCGTCGCCGGACACAGTTTGGGTGAATACAGCGCGTTGGTGGCTGCGGGCGTGCTCAGTTTTGCCGACGGCCTGCGTCTCGTGCGTTTGCGCGGCCAGCTCATGGGCGAGGCTGATGAGACGGCGCCCGGCGGCATGGCTGCCATCCTGGCGCTCGATGCCGTCGCGGTAGACGCGGTGTGCGCCGAGGCGCGCGCCTTGACCGGCGGCGTGGTGCAGGTTGCCAATTACAACAGCCCCGGTCAGGTGGTCATCTCCGGCGATGAGGCGTCGCTGGCGCAGGCCCTGGAAATTGCCAAGGCACGCGGCGCGCGCAAATCCATCCGCCTGCCCATCAGTATTGCCGCCCATTCGCCTTTGATGGCGCCGGCGGCTGTGGAGATGAGCCGGGCAATTACCGCGACTGATCTCAGGCCCCCGCGTACGCCCGTGGTCAGCAACATCACCGCGCTGCCCTTGACCACGGTGGAGGAAATCCGCCGCGAACTCGTGGGCCAGTTGACGGCTGGTGTGCGCTGGGAGGACTCTGTACGAATGATGGCTGCGGAAGGCGTTGACTTGTTCATCGAGATCGGCGCGGGCAACGTTTTGACCGGGCTGGTGAAACGGATTGTCAAGGATGTCGGCGCGCTCAATGTCGGCGATGCGGCAGGCATCGAGCAGATGCGCACGCTCTTGTAATCATTTATGGAGGAAAGGCACGCTATGAACTCGCTTGACGGTCAAGTGGCCATCGTCACGGGCGCCTCGCGCGGTATTGGAGCGGCCGTGGCGCGGCTGTTAGCCGCGCGCGGGGCCAAGGTGGTTATCAATCATCGCGCCAGCGCCGACGCGTCGGCCGCGCTGGCGGCTGAGATCAAAGCCGCCGGCGGTGAGGCCCTCGTGGTGCAGGCCGATGTGAGTGTGGTGGAGGAAGCGGCCGCGCTGGTCAAGGCGACGCTCAGCGCCTACGGTCGGGTTGACATCCTGGTGAACAACGCCGGCACGACACGCGATAACCTGATCATGATGATGAAAGAGGCCGATTGGGACGCCGTGATCACCACGAATCTGAAGAGCGTCTACAACTGCTCGAAAGCGGTGCTGCGGCCCATGCTCAAGCAGCGGTCAGGCCGCATCATCAACATCACCTCGGTCGTGGGCCTGTCGGGCGCGGCCGGCCAAACCAACTACGCCGCGTCGAAGGCCGGCATCATCGGCTTCACCAAGAGCCTGGCCAAAGAAGTTGGCTCCCGTCAGGTAACGGTGAACGCCATTGCGCCCGGCTTCATCCCTACCGCCTTGACCGAGGTGCTGCCAGAAGAGGCGCGCCAGCAGGCGATTGCGATGACGCCGTTGGGCCGTTTGGGCACAGGCGAGGACATCGCCGAGGCGGTTGCGTTTTTTGCATCCCCCGGCGCCAGCTTTATCACCGGGCAGGTGCTGAGCGTAGACGGTGGACTGGTGATGCAGTAGCAGAACGCCCTGGCGCCTGGCCCTTGCAGGGAGATGTCAGCGCTGCGCCCGACGACAAGACGCCATTGCGGAACAGGAAGGCCATGAAACAAGAAAAAGAAGCCGCCGAGATTGCTGCGGGCGAGGTTGGCGTTGTCAGCGACAGCGCGCACCTGGGCCGCGTCACCATCGCGCCCGAAGTCCTTCTGACCATTGTGCGTCAAACCGTCTTGAGCCAGGAAGGCGTGGTGCGCTTCTCCAACCACAGCATGCCCAAATTAGGCAGCGTGGGCAAGACGCGCACCGCCAGCGCGGACGGCTTGCGCATCGAGCTGGCCCAGGATAACAGCGTGGCCGTGGGCGTGCGCCTGGTGGTATCAAGTCAAGTGAACATGCGCGAGTTGGCCCAAACGCTGCAGACCGAGATCACGCGCGCCATGCAAACCATGGTGGACATGAAAACGCGCGAGGTCAATGTGCACATTGACGCGGTTGAGATGGGCAGCGGCGGCCAAGAAAACGCCGCGGAACATCGTGCGCGCCGCCGCTAAGACAGCACGTCAAGAGCAAAACAAGGAGCTATCGGTGTGAAAGCAGCCCGTCGCCAAGCCCGGACCATCGTGCTCCAGGCGCTCTATGAAACGGATACGGTTCATCATGACCCATTGCTGGTCATTGATAACCGGTTAGTTGAAGATCCAACCGATGTCGAAGCCGAGTCGTTTGCGCGGCGCCTCTTTTTCACGGTGCTGGAAAACAGAGCCAAGTTGGACGCCATCATCCAACAGCATGCGCCCGAGTGGCCGCTCGAACAAGTGGCGGTGATTGACCGCAACCTCCTGCGCATGGCGCTGTGTGAAATGACCATCACGCGCGACGCTCCTGTCAAAGTGGTCATTAACGAGGCCATCGAACTGGCAAAAGATTTCGGCAGCGACAGCAGCCCTCGTTTCATTAACGGAGTTCTCGGCAGCATCGTGAATAAGAACACGGCAAACGCCGAACGCAAAAGCAAGAAGCCTTGACCTAAAAACAGCACTGACGATCGTTGTCAAGCGGTGCACAGGCGCACCCGCTGGAAACCGTCCATCAGAAAGGACCAACATTCAATGGTGAAGCAACGAGTTTTGATCATGGGCGCCGCCGGGCGCGATTTCCACAATTTCAACGTCTATTTCCGTGGCCGCGAGGAATATGCCGTTGTCGCCTTCACCGCAACGCAGATTCCCAACATTGATGGGCGTCGCTACCCAGCCGCCTTGGCCGGCCCACTCTACCCTGATGGCATCCCAATTTATCCCGAATCTGACCTCACCCGTCTCATTGCCGAGTTGGCAGTGGACCAGGTGGTGTTTGCCTACAGCGATGTAGCGCACGAGTATGTGATGCACAAGGCATCGCAGGTGATGGCCGCGGGCGCTGATTTTCGCCTGCTTGGCCCACATGCCACGATGCTCACCTCGCGCAAACCGGTGGTTGCCATTGGCGCCGTGCGCACCGGATCCGGCAAGAGTCAAACCACGCGCCGCGTGTGCGATATTCTGCGTGGGCAGGGCAAGAAGGTCGCCGCCGTGCGGCATCCCATGCCCTATGGCGATCTGGTCAGCCAGGCCTGCCAACGCTTTGCCTCATACCAGGATTTGGACGATCACCAGTGTACGATTGAAGAGCGCGAAGAGTACGAACCGCATCTCGATCGCGGCGTGGTCGTTTACGCTGGTGTAGACTATGAGCGCATACTGCGCGCAGCAGAAGAAGAGGCCGATGTGATCGTGTGGGACGGCGGTAACAATGACTTCCCCTTCTATAAGCCGGATGTGTACATCGTGGTGGCCGATCCGCACCGTGCAGGTCATGAACTGACCTATCATCCGGGAGAGACGAACCTGCGCATGGCCGATGTCGTGGTCATCAACAAGGTGGACACCGCTGACCTTGATGCGATCACCCATGTGCGCGACAGCGTGCGGCGCGTCAATCCGAAGGCGATCATGATCGAAGCGGCGTCACCAATTTCGGTTGGTGATCCGGATGCGATCCGCGGCCAAACGGTGCTGGTGGTCGAAGACGGCCCCACGCTGACGCACGGAGAAATGGCGTACGGCGCCGGCGTGGTGGCGGCGCGACGCTTTGGCGCGGCTGACATCATTGACCCGCGCCCCTATGCTGTGCGCACGATTGCCGACACTTATGTCAAATATCCGCGCACCGGGGCCGTGCTGCCCGCCATGGGCTACGGCGATGCCCAGGTGGCCGACCTGGAAGAGACCATCAACAACATCCCATGCGACTTGGTGATCATTGCCACCCCGATTGACCTGACGCGTGTGCTGCGCATCAACCGGCCGACGCAGCGTGTGGGCTATGAACTGCAAGAGATTGGCAGCCCCACGCTGAATGATGTGCTGGCAAAGCTCACGTGATCTATGCCGAATGATAAAACGCTGATTCGTGATCCAGGAAGCGTTATGTCAATTGATACTGCGTTCGATGAACAAGCCGAAATCCTAGCTGAAATTACGCGGCGCATTACGGATCTCAATGAAGAAAGCCTGGTGCGCCTGTCTGAGTTCATCAGTTTCCTAAAGTGGCAGGAAGAGCAATGGCGCTCACCCACGCTGGGCGAGCTGGAAGGCAGTCAGCCGCAGGTGATCTGGCGCTTTGACATGGTGGAGCAATTTGCCAGCGCGCGCCAGGCTTCTACGCAGGCCCCAGCCGGCATGGAAATCAAGGTGGGGCCGGCCTCCAGCGGCGGCGAGCTGCGGCCTGCCATTTGGGAACACCCGCCGGCGGCAGGCGCGGCCGTGATCGAGTATCAATTTACGGTGCCGCTGGCCGTGGAGCGATTGCGCTTCCGCGCGAGCGTCGGCGTGCGTGATGGTTCGCTGATAACCGACAACAACCCAGTTGCTTTTCGTCTCTACGTCAACGGCCACAAGCTGTGGAGCACGCTCAAAGCCTCTTGTCGCTGGGACCCTGTCGAGATCGTGCTGCCATCCCTGGCCGGCCGCGAAGTCACCGTGCAACTGGTGACCGATGGTCTGGGCGATGCGCGTTGGAATTGGGCCGTGTGGGGCGATCCGCAAGTGGTGGGTTATGCGTCAGCAACCTGATGCCGCGGGCGGACAGGGCCTGCGCATTATCGGTGTGCCCATGGACCTGGGCCAGCAGCGACGCGGGGTGGACATGGGGCCGAGCGCACTGCGCTACGCGGGTCTGCAGGCGCACCTGGAACGCCTGGGCTACCAGGTGCGCGATGAGGGCAACCTCAATGTGCCGGTGCCCGAAGCCTCAACCGAGGCCATCACCCGCGCCAACGATCTGCGCCATCTGCCGGCCATTGCGCAGGTGACGCAGGAGTTGTACACGCGCGCCGCCGCCCTGGCGGGCGGACCAGACTTGCCCATCTTCCTGGGCGGAGACCACTCGATCGCCATGGGAACTGTCGCCGGCACTGGCAGCGTGGGCGCGATGGGCCTGCTGTGGATTGACGCGCACGCGGATTTCAACACCCCGGAGACCACACCTAGCGGCAACATCCACGGAATGCCGGTGGCGGCGCTCTTGGGGCGCGGCGCGGCCAGCCTGGCCGAGATCGGCCGCCACAGCCAACTCAAGCCGGCGCAGATTGTCATGATCGGCGTGCGTGACCTGGACGGCGCAGAACGGCTGCAGCTCAAACAGAGCGGCATCACGGTCTTCACGATGCGCGAGATTGACGAACAAGGGATGGCGCGCATCGCCCGCCGCGTGCTCGACCGCCTGGCCGCGTTCCCGCGGCTGCACATCAGCCTGGACATGGACGCGCTCGACCCAGACTTCGCGCCCGGCGTCGGAACGCCAGTGCCTGGCGGCCTGAGCTACCGCGAAGCCCATCTGCTGATGGAACTGCTGGCCGAGTCCGGTCGCGTGGCAGCCGTAGACGTGGTTGAAATCAACCCGATCCTGGATCACGGCAATAAGACGGCCGAACTGGCGGTGGAGTTGGTGTGTTCGTTGCTGGGGAAGCGGATTCTGTGAGGGGAGCGGGAAGATTAAAGATTGAAGATTGAAGATCGGACTGCACTTTGACCTTTGCACTTTGAGGTTCCTATGTCTGACGAGTTTTCGTTTGCGGGCGGAGGGGAGATTGTCTGGCGGCCATCGGCCGAGGTGATCGCGCGCAGCCGGCTGCAGCAGTTCATGAACCGGCACGGCCTGAGTTCGTTCGAGGAGCTGCATCGGCGTTCGACCAACGACGTCGCCTGGTTCTGGGAAGCGGTGCTGGCCGAATTGGGCATTGAGTTCTACGCGCCCTATCGCCAGATTGTGGATGTCAGCCGCGGCATCCAGTGGCCGGTGTGGTGCGTAGACGGCATGATGAATATCGTGCACAACTGCCTGGACAAGTGGCAGAGCACCTCCGCGGTCAATCGCGCGGCGCTGCGCTGGGAAGGCGAAGAAGGCAACGTGCGCGTGCTGACCTACGGCGACCTCTACCGGGAGGTCAACCGCCTGGCCGCGGGACTGCGCAGCCTGGGCCTGGGCAAGGGCGACGCCATTGGCCTCTTCCTGCCCATGATCCCGGAAGTGGTGATTGCCCTGCTCGCGATTGCCAAGATTGGCGGCGTCATTCTGCCGCTCTTTTCTGGCTATGGCGCGGGCGCGGTGGCCAGCCGCCTGGCCGACGGCGAGGCCAAGGCGTTGTTCACGGCCGACGGCTTCCTGCGCCGCGGCCGCGTCGTGCCGCTGAAACCAGTGGCCGATGAAGCGCTCCTGCACGCGCCGAGCGTGCAGCACGTCATCGTGGTCAACCGGGCGCACAGCGCGATCCCCTGGACGGAAGGGCGCGATCACCACTGGGCCGACGTGATCGCCGGCCAGCCGCAGCGGGCCGAGACGGAACGCACCCGCGCGGAAGATGTCGTCATGCTGATCTACACCTCCGGCACCACTGGCCGCCCCAAAGGCGCGGTGCATACCCACTGCGGTTTCCCCATCAAGGCTGCGCAGGACATGGCCTTCGGTCTGGATGTGCACGAGGACGACACCGTCTACTGGATGTCTGACATGGGCTGGATGATGGGGCCGTGGCTGGTCTTCGGCACGCTGCTCCTGGGCGCGACCATGGTGCTTTACGACGGCGCGCCCGACTTTCCCGACGTGGATCGCACCTGGGCGCTGGTTGCGCAGCACGGCGTCACCGCGCTCGGCGTCTCACCCACGCTGATTCGTTCCCTGCGGCCGCATGGCGCGGCGCCGGTTCAGCAGCACGATCTCTCCACCTTGCGCCTGGCCGGCTCCACCGGTTCGCCGTGGGACCCGGAATCGTGGCTGTGGTTCTTCAACACCGTGCTGGAGGGGCGCAAACCGATCATCAACTACTCCGGCGGCACCGAAATTTCCGGCGGCATCGTCATGGGCCATGTGCTCGGACCGCTCAAGCCCTGCGCCTTTACCGGGCCGGTGCCGGGCATGGCGGCCGATGTCGTGGATGACCACGGCCGCTCCGTGCGCAACCAGGTCGGCGAGTTGATCGTGCGCCAGCCCTGGATCGGCATGACGCGCGGTTTCTGGCGTGATCCGCAGCGTTACCTCGACACCTACTGGTCACGCTTCCCGGACGTGTGGGTGCACGGCGACTGGGCGGCGATTGACGACGATGGCCTCTGGTACATCCTGGGGCGCTCGGACGACACGATCAAGGTCGCGGGCAAGCGCCTGGGCCCAGCCGAGATCGAATCGGTCTTGATTCGCCACCCGGCCGTGATCGAAGCGGCCGTCATCGGCGTGCCGCACGAGATCAAGGGTCAGGAAGTGGTCTGCTTCTGCGTTCTGCGGCCCAACTATGAGGCCAATGAGGCCCTGCGCCAGGCGCTGCAAGCCATGGTGATCGCCGAAATGGGCAAAGCCTTGCAGCCCAAGGCGATCAAGTTCGTCAGCGCGCTGCCCAAGACGCGCAACGCCAAGGTCATGCATCGCGTCATCCGCGCCGCCTACCTGGGCCATGACCCCGGCGACCTGTCGTCGCTGGAGAACCCGGCGACGGTCGAGGCGATCAAGCACGCGGTGTAGGGGAGCCAACTGTGCCAATGAAGCCTGAGACAATTCAGCGGCCGAGATTGGCGTGCAATTCATACTCGAACAAGTGGTACTTGAGGACGTCATGCCCACACTCTCTATGTTCTATGGGATTATCATTCGCATGTACTATGCCCCGAGTGAGCACAATCCCCCACATTTCCACGCCTACTACAACGAGTACAAGGCAACGATCGCACTGGACACTCTGGAGACCATGGAGGGCAGTCTTCCCAAGAAACAACTTCGACTGGTCCAGGCTTGGGCAGAGTTGCACCTTGATGAATTGTGGGGAGATTGGAAACTGGCCATGAACGGCGAAGCGCCTTACAAGATTGCCCCTCTACAATAATAGGAGCCTGTCCAATGTACACGGGAGTTGCCGAAGTTCATGCCATAGACGATCACAAACTGATTTTGACATTTGACAATAACGAGCGTCGCCTCTTCGACATGGCGCCTTACCTACATGTCGGGCGTTTTGCCGAACTGAAAAACATCGAAGTTTTCAAGCAGATTAGCATTTCGTTTGATACCGTAGAATGGGAAAATGGATTGGACCTGGATCCGGAATTTCTGTACGCGCGCAGCGACAGGATGCTTGAGCCAGCGCCGATAGGTCAAAGCAATGGGGAGCAGTCAGATTGACTCAAACCTTTCAGCGCAATCGCTTCACCTGGTTGGCTTACCTCCTCCTGGCCTTCTACGGTTACTTCCTCAATGTCCTCGGCCCGATCACACCCTTCTTGAAGGACGAACTGAAGCTATCGTACACCGTGAGCAGCCTGCATTTCACGGCGTTTGCCATCGGCATGTTGTTGGCTGGCTTAGGCGGCCACTGGCTGATCGAGCGCGCGGGGCGCGGGCGTGCACTGTGGATCGGCGCTGGCGGGATGAGCCTGGGAGTCTTCCTCCTCCTGGCTGGCAAAACCCCGGCGATCACGATCAGCGCTTCCTTTCTCATGGGGCTGATTGGTTCACTGATCCTGGCGATTGTGCCTTCCGCCCTGTCGGATCAACACGGCGAGATGCGGGCGGTCGCGCTGACAGAAGCCAACGTCATTTCCTCACTGGTGGTAGTGGCCGCGCCGCTGCTCGTGGGCTGGTTTGCTCGTGTGGAGGGAGGCTGGCGGGCGGCGCTAGGGATCGTTGCCTTGACGCACATCGTGCTGTACCTGATTTTCAGGCAAGCCTCTGTTCCACCAACCGCTTCGACTCCGTCAGCCCTGGCCCAGGCCAGGCAGCCCCTGCCATTCCTGTATTGGGCGTTTTGGACGGCTATCGTCCTGGCCGTTTCGGCCGAATTCTGTATGGTTTCCTGGAGCGCTGATTACCTGAAGAACGCGCTGGGGATGTCCATCACGGACGCCGCCCAGGCCGTCAGCCTGTTCTTTGTGGGCATGGCCGTCGGCCGCCTGGCAGGAAGCCGGCTGGTGCGGCGTTTTTCCACGCCCGGCGTCGTCACGGCTTCTATCGTGGTGGCAAGCATCGGTTTCCTGCTTTTCTGGTTGGCGCGGATCACTGCGCTGGGACTGGCCGGCCTGCTTGTCACCGGGTTAGGCATCGCCAGCCTCTACCCGCTGATCCTCTCGCTGGCCATCGGCGCGGCGGGCAGTAACACGGTTCAGGCCAGTGCACGCGCCACCCTGGCTTCGGGCCTCGCCATCCTGACGCTGCCATTGGTGCTGGGACGCCTGGCCGATGCGGTTGGCATCGGGCTGGCCTATGGCGTGGTGATTTTCCTGCTGGCAGGCGTTTTCCTGATTATCCAGGTCGCTGGCCGGCTCTCGCCGACGCCGCGGAGGGAGGCGTAGCCCGATGTCGCGATTCGAAACGATTGCCTTCGATGCCGACGATACGCTGTGGCACAATGAGCGTCTTTATGTCAACGCACAGGCCAGGTTCAGGCAGCTCCTCAGCCATTATCAGCCCCCAGCATGGATTGATGAGCGCCTCTACCAGACCGAGATGCACAATCTGCAGCACTTCGGCTACGGCATCAAAGCCTTTGCGCTTTCGATGATCGAAACGGCCCTGGAATTGACGGAAAACCGCATCTCCGGGAGCGATATCCAAACGATCATTGATACGGCCAAAGCCATGCTGGCGGCGGACGTTGAACTGCTTGAGCATGCGAGTGAAACGGTCGCGGCGTTGGCCGCGACCTACCCGCTCATGATTATTACCAAAGGCGATTTGCGCGACCAGGAGACGAAGGTGGCTCGCTCCGGTTTGGCCCGCTACTTCCGCCATGTCGAAATCGTGAGCGACAAAAGCCCCGCCAGCTATGCGGCCCTCTTGCAGCGACACGGGATGGCGCCAAACCGGTTTCTCATGGTCGGCAACTCACTGCGCTCCGACATTCTACCGGTGCTGGCGCTCGGCGCCAGCGCGGTGTACGTGCCGCACCACCTGACATGGGCGCACGAACTGGCGGATGCGCCGCCAACCGATCACCCCGGCTTCCATCAGATCGAACATCTCGGCCTGTTACCTGACTTGCTGCAAAGGCTTGAGCGTCTGCCAACCTAAACGCCGGAACCAAACAGGAGAACGAAACCGCAAAGGCGCGCGAAGGAAACTGGATAGAACTTGGCGATCTTCGCGTCTTGGCGGTTCTTGCTTTTTGTGCAAGAAGTCAACTGGTAAATGCTAACCGTCGGCGGCCTCGCGCAGCACGCGGATGAGGTGTGTCAGCGCCTGATCGAGGTGCGCGACCGCGGCCAATTGGTCAGGTGAGGTCAGCCCTGGCAGCGCCGACTGCCATTCCTGCAGCATCTCAAGCAGCATTGGAATCCGCGGCTGCAGGGTCAGCGGCGTCAGCTCAGGCGGCTGCCGCAGCGGCGGTGCATCGAAACCAGGTTCGTCCTGCGCCGCCAGCGTCGCCCGCGCGGCTTCGCCGGCTACGGGATCATCGAGCAGGCGCTGCAGCGCGCTGACGGCGGCCGGCGGCAGACCAGGCAGGCGACCCAGGGCTTCGGCCGCCGCGCGCCGCACATGGCCGTTGAGATCGCCGCTCAATTTGATCAGGTCAGGCAGCGCGTGCGCGCCGGCCAGCAGCCCCAGGCTGATCACGGCCTGCGGACGCCGGAACGGATTGGGATCGCTGAAGGCTATCTGACGCACCGAATCCACGGCCGCCGCATCGCCCCATTCCGTGACGATGGTCAGGGCCATTTCGCGCAAGGCATCGCGCTCATCTCGCAGCAGCGGCCGCACCAGCGGCAGCGCCAGCCGGTAGTTCGCCTGACGTAAGAGGCGCAGCATGGCGCGGCGCAGGCGCCAACTGGGATCGCCCAGCAGCGCAATGAGGAGCGGTACGACTTCGGCGGCCTGCCAGCGCACCAGCGTCTCTACGGCGGCCGTGCGCACGCCAATCTCATGCTGCGCCAGTTCCACCAACAGAGGTATGGCGTCGCGCGCCTGCAAGCGCGACAGGGCCTCGACGTAAGCGGTGAGCAGGGGCAGGCGCACACGGCGGGGTAGATCGAGTCGGCGATCAGCGGTCAGGCCGGCCAGCAGTTTTGGCGCGGCGGGCGCGTAGTTCAACAGCCCGACCGCGCGCACGGCCGCCAGGCGCATGGGCGACTGCGGGTGGTCCAGAAAGGCGGCGACCCGTTCACCGTCCTCCGGCGCCCCCAGGCGCCCCAGGGCGGCGGCCGGCAGCAGGCGGTGCAGCAGCCGCAGCAGCGCCAGGCCCAGGCGGGTCATCATGGCCGCGGCTCGGGCAGCGGCGGCGCGCCGCCGGGCGTCTTGTAGC
>JBGAVB010000500.1:0-1275 GCA_044228345.1 Anaerolineae bacterium
ATGGTCTGCAGGTCGCCGAAGCGTTTGAGCAGTTCCTTGCGCCGGCGTGGGCCAATCCCTGCGACTTGATCCAGTTCGGACATGACGCCGGTTTTGGCGCGCAGCTCTCGGTTGAAAGTGATGCCAAAGCGATGGGCTTCGTCGCGAATGCGCTGCAGCAGGTAAAGCGCCTGCGAGTCGCGCGGCAGCACCAGGGGATCATGGTGGCCGGGCAGATAGACATCCTCGAATTTCTTAGCCAGGCCTATCACCGGCACCTGGTCAAAGAGATCAAATTCGCGCAGCACCTCCACGGCCACGCTGAGCTGACCTTTGCCGCCGTCAATCACCACCAGGTCTGGCAGGCGCTGCCACATGTCATCGCCCTTGCGTGGTTTGCGCCCAGGAGCTTCCTCATCGGCCGGCGGCTCCACTGCGCGGCGGAAGCGGCGGCGCAGCATCTCGCGCATGGACGCAAAATCGTCAGGCTCGCCCGCACCGAGCGCGCCTTTGCCGCGAATCTTGAACTTGCGATAATCGGTTTTGAGCGGCGTGCCTTGCGCAAAGACCACCATGGCGCCAACGGTGCTGGTGCCTTGCAGGGTGGAAATGTCGTAACACTCGATGCGGCCCGGCGCGTCGGCCAGACCCAGCGCCTGCCCCAACTCCGCCAGCGCAGCCACCTGCTTGTTCTTGTCGGCCTGCCACTGCGCGCGCAGCGCGTTCAACGTTTCGACCGCGTTCTGGGTCGCCATGTCCACCAGGTCGCGCTGCTGACCCTCCGTCGGTACGGTGAGCAGCACCTTCTCGCCGCCGCGGCGGGAGCGCAGCCACTGTTCGATGATGAGCCGTTCATCCAGGTCCTTGGGCAGCACGATCTCCGGCGGGACGTACGCCGCCTCGCTGTAGAACTGGGTCAGGAATGCACTGAGCACGGCGTCCGTCTCGCCGCTTTCCGCGCCTTCCAGCACAAAGGATTCGCGACCAATCAGTTTGCCGTGGCGGATGAAGAAGACCTGGACGCAGGTGTCGCCGTTGGCCTGGGCAAACGCCACCAGGTCCTCATCGGCATGCTGGCCGCTGACCGTTTTTTGGCGCTCCACCAACTGTTCTGCGGCATTGATCTGATCGCGCAGCCGCGCGGCGCGGCGCTGGTGTTGGCGCAGGCGCGGCCTCAGGCGCCGTTGCGGCAGATTCCGCGGCCGGAGGCGTTGCGGAGGTCTCAGGCGCGCTCGCCGCGCCGGCGTCCGCCATCTGCTGTTCTTGGTCCACAAGGCCAGCGTTTTGGCGGTGGCT
>JBGAVB010000501.1:0-1188 GCA_044228345.1 Anaerolineae bacterium
TGCCATGTAGTATTGGGCCGTTTCCAGGGTTAGGAAAACTGGCTCATGATCAGGGTGAACAAAGCCGGCGTCGCCAGCAATCAGCGGCCAGTACAACTCAACCTGATTGCGGGCCAGGCCGCCCACGGTCTGCACAGTGACCTGACTGCCGCTGCGCGCCAGGGCCGACGCGGCCAGCGCTTTCCAGTAAGGCTCGGCAAGGCTGCGCTGCGGCGTCAGCACCAGAATGCGGCGCGCGGAGACACGGCGCTGGTTGAGCAAATGGTGCAGGCGTGCGATCCCCAGCGTGGTTTTGCCCGCGCCCGCAGGGCCGTGGAGGAAGACTTTGTTGCCCTCGATGGCCCAGGCGGGCAAATCGGCGAAGACAAATTGGGCAGGTAATGGCTGTGATTCAGAAGCGGACATGATTAAAAGATAAGAGTTGCCAACTTTTCAGAAAGTTGGCAACTCTGACTCTGAGCTACTTCTGCATCTGCATGGGCATAATAACCTGGGTGTAGTCCTCAGGGCCGGTGCCCACGGGGCGAATAACGCCCGGCGCCGTGGAGCGGGTAATTTCCATCGCCACCTGCGGCGTATCAATGGCCGACAGGGCGTCAATCAGGTACTTGGCATTGAAAGCGATTTCGTTGGCGTCGCCTTCGACCAGGGCATCCATCTCGCTGACGTTATCACCCAGCTCGGCCGATGTGGCCGTGATGGTCAGCGTGCCCGGTTTGAGTCCTTCGGCCGGCAGCACTTGCAGGCGCACCGCATTGGCCGCCTCGCGTGCAAACAGGAACGCCACCCGCACCGTGCGCAGGAATGCCTGCGTATCTAGCAGGGCGCGGGTTTTGAAACTGCGCGGGACGATGGCATTGTAGTCGGGGAAGGTGGCGTCCAGCAATTGGCTGACAATGTCCACCTGATGATAGCCCGCTTTGCCATCGCTCTTGCCCCAGATGTGGAACATGATCTGGTTGCGCGCCGGCGTAATGGTCACCTCAATCGAGCGCTCGTCGCTGGCATCAGCGGCGATGCGTGCGACTTCCGTGAGCGAGCGGGCCGGAACGATCACCGTATTGCGCGCGCCGCCGATCATGCCCATGCCGCCGCTGCGCCGCGCCAAGCCGGCGGAGATCGACCTCGATCACTGCAACGGCTGCGCGCGCTGCGCCGAGGATTGCCCCTATGAGGCGATCAGGATGG
>JBGAVB010000502.1:0-1182 GCA_044228345.1 Anaerolineae bacterium
GTGATCCCGCAATCAGCGGCTGACCGACGCCAATCAAGGTGATGTCCGCGTTGATCGGCCAATCGAAAGGGTATTCCGGTGTGACTCTTTCGACAGGGCGCGTGCTCTTGCGCGTGTGCAGCAGAAGGTTGTCGCCCTCATATTTTCGGCTGTTCACCGTCAATGGGCCGAGGCCCAGGACGGTGCTCGGCGCCAGGCGGTTGCGCAGCGTGAATTCAAAGCCGTCATGGCGGTTGCGCAAGCTGCCTTGCAGATATAAGCGGCGTAACAAAGCGGGTGGTATGGGCATAGGCCTTTCTCTGGAGCCTGTCTAGAATGGTCAGACGACTGCGCCGCCATCCACGTGCAGAACATGACCGGTGATGTAAGCGGCTTCGTCCGAGGCTAAGAAGACATAGGCATTGGCGATGTCCTCCGGTCGGCCCAGGCGGCGCAGCGAGATTTTGGCCTTCAATTCCTCCATCACTTTGTCCGGAATGCCGGCCAGCATCTCCGTGCTGATGAAACCAGGCGCCACGGCATTGACGCGCACGCCCTTGGGGCCTAATTCCCGCGCCCACACCCTGGTCATGCCGATGACGCCCGCCTTACTGGCGACGTAATTCGTCTGGCCGTAGTTGCCGTAGACGCCCACCACCGATGACGCATTGAGGATCACGCCGCTCCCCTGGGCCGCCAGCAGCGGCGCAACGGCCTGGGTGCAGTTGAAAACGCCTTTCAAGTTGACATTGATGACGAAATCAAAATCTTGCTCGGTCATTTTCAGCAGGCTGCGGTCACGTAGAACGCCGGCGTTGTTGACTAGCACATCAATCCGTCCAAAGTGCGCCTGCGCCGCCTGCACCAGCGCGTCCACGCTGGCGCGATCGGTCACATCAACCTGCACAAACAGCGCCCGCCCGCCGGCTGTGCGAATGTCAGCGGCCGTCTGTTCGCCGCCGGCTGCGTCCATATCGCACACGATGACCTGCGCGCCTTCGGCGGCAAAGGCCAGGGCCGTGGCGCGGCCGATGCCGCGCGCCGAACCGGTAATCAACGCAACTCTATCCTGTAAACGCATGCAGTCTCCTGATTTTCCGAGCGGCATGGGATCTCGGCGCTGTGAGCCGGCGCAGGGGTGATTTCTCTGGATCTGAGTCAGGACGCCAGTTCCAGGCTGAGCGCGATGGCCTCGCCGCCGCC
>JBGAVB010000503.1:0-1176 GCA_044228345.1 Anaerolineae bacterium
CCCCAATGCCGGCAATCTGAGTCTCGACGATAAAGAGCTGCGCGCGGTGCAGATCGCCCAAGATTTCCTGGCTGATAATAACCTGCAAAAGGCGAAGGGGAGTCTGGCCGAGTTGAATCTCCCCAATAGCGCGCAATGGGTTTCGCTCGTGGCTGAGAAATACATCAGCGAACAGCGCGATCGGCAGCAGACCCGCGCTCTGGCCCTGTTGGCCCAAGCGCTCGGCAGCGGCAACGCGCGCGTGGCGCTCTTTATCGCCACCCCTACACCGACCAACTCACCGACGCCGCTGCCCACGGCCACGCCCACGCCGCCGCCCACGCCAACTCCCACAGAGACGGCCACGGCGACCCCCTTACCAACTGAAACCCCAACCGCCGCCCCCACCGCCACGAAGGCGCCGCCAAAACCGACGCAGGTCAGGGCGACATCCACGCCGCGGCCCCCCACAGCGACGCCGCGGCCGGCCGTGGATTACCGGGTGGTCAAGGCGCGCTTATTGACTAAAGACGAAAATCATGGCTGCGAAGGCAACCATAACTTTTTCTTCCAGGTGCTTGACGTGAATGGGGCGCCTGTCAATGGCGCCGTTGTCCTGCGCGTCTATTCTGGTGAAACCAGCATCTCCGGCAGTAAGGATTCGCCCTGGGCGCTCGGTACGCCGAACCAGGGCTGGGGACAATTCGACATCTACAAGAACGGCGATCAGCTCCGAGTCATCGCCGACCCAAACAAGGGCGATGTCGTCAGTGAAACCACGCGTGCCATGGGGGTACGCGACGAGGAAATTCCCATTCCAGAATTGATGGGCGCCGGCTATTGCAGTTCCGAAGCGGAATGTGCGCAGTTGGTGGCAGAAAACCGCCTGTGCCGCTTTCATTACTCGTATGAAGTCGTTTTTCAACGCACGTGGTAATGGAAGACCTGATTCACGACGGGAGGTAGTAATCGCGTGAAACAAGACTTGATACGTAGCGCCCCGCTTTTTGCCGATCTGACGACGGCAGAGCAGGACGCCATAAGCGAACGGTTGACCAGCGCGCAATTTGCGCGTGGCGCGCCGATTTTCCAACTGGGGGACCCCGCCGAAACGCTGTATATCATCCAGAGCGGATGGGTGCGCCTGTCCGCGCCCGACGTCAGCGTGCTGGCCAATCTCGGCCCTGGCAGCGTCTT
>JBGAVB010000504.1:0-1135 GCA_044228345.1 Anaerolineae bacterium
CACCTGACCGTGGGCAGTGCGACGACCTTGGGCTTCATGGGCATTTCCTACTGGCTGCTGCCCAAGCTGACCGGCAAAGAACTGTTCAGCAAGCGCGCGGCCTTGTGGCAAGCCTGGACATGGTTCGTGGGCATGGTCTTGATGAGCAACGGCCTGCACATCCTGGGCCTGCGCTACGGCGTGCCGCGGCGCACCATGCTGGGCGTGGCGCCATACCTGTCGCCCGAATGGAGCCCGTTCATGATCGAGGCCCTGATTGGCGCGCTGATCCTGCTCGTTAGCGGCGCGCTCTACTATGTCAACGTGGTCGGCACCGTGGCTTCCAAGCGCAAGCTCACCAAGCCGGTGGAGATGCCCGTGGCCGAGGCGCTGGACCCAGGGCCGACTCCCGCCTGGTTGGAAAACTGGCGTCCCTGGCTGGCCGGCACCATCATCCTGATCATCATCAGCTACGGCCCCATGCTCTTCCAGCTCATCTCCCAGGCGCAGTCCACCTCGCCCGGCTTCAGAGTCTGGTAGGCGATTGATTATCCTGGGTGAATTTGCCAGCGGGGCGAGGGAGACGCATCTCCTTCACCCCGCTGGTTTTTGTCACCGCCCCACTGCCGCTGGGCGCTGCTGTAGCCCGCGGCTGCAAGCCCCGAATCACCGCTCTTTGGTCTGCAGCGGCTTTGTCAGGCAGCCGTCCGCGTGCTACAATCTCCCGCATGTCAATTTCGGATTCACTTCAGGCTAAGCTCGACATTTTACCCACGCGTCCGGGCTGTTACTTGATGAAAAGCGCCGACGGCACGATCATCTACGTGGGCAAAGCCATTAACCTGCGTGCGCGCGTGCGTTCCTACTTCCAGCAGCAAGCGCTCCACACCACGAAGACCCGACGCCTGGTGAGCCATATCACGGACCTGGACTGGATTATCGTTGAAACCGAATTGGAAGCGCTGGTGCTCGAAAACGAGCTGATCAAGCGCCACCAGCCGCGGTACAACATCCGGCTCAAAGACGACAAAACATACCCCTATATCAAGATTCATTGGGCCGAGGATTTTCCCAAAGTGACGATTGTGCGGCGCATGGTGCACGACGGCAGCCGCTACTTTGGGCCTTACACGTCCGCGTTCAATGTCCGCGTGAC
>JBGAVB010000505.1:0-1127 GCA_044228345.1 Anaerolineae bacterium
TGAGTACGACGGCTGCTGACCAGAAAAAAGATCCACGCGATGCGATGCAACCAGCGCACCTGGCTCGCTCAGCTGCGTACGCAGTTTCACCGCATGACCCCAGGCTGCCAGCAAGCGATTAGCGTGCGCCGCCGTCTCGCGGATCAGGGGCGCGGCCTTGCCGAGCGGGCATCCGGCGCAGCCGCTGTCATTCAGCCACAGGTTGCGCTGCCGTGGTCTTGCCAGATCGAGCAGCTCACCCAGGGAGAGCGCCGCCAGGCAGCGGCCGGTCTGCAACACCGCCTCAACCGGCGCGGCGGTTTTGTCGGCATGCCCATTGGCCGGGCATGTCAGTTCCAACGCGCGCGCGGTGAGCGGGGCCGCGGCATCCAACAGCTTCTGATCATCCTGCATTTGCCTGGGAGTCGAAAAAACACCTGTTGGGCACACCTGGAGGCAAACTCCGCAGTGCACACAGGTCTCCGGCTCGATCTGCACGTTCGGTCCATAAACCGAGATCGCGGCGACCGGACACGCCTGCGCGCAAAGGTCGCAGTTGGCCGCCTTGAATCGGCGATTGAGGCACAGGCCGTCATTGACAGCCGGCGTCTCGGCGCTGAATGTTGCGAAAAGTTTGGTCAGGAGCGTGAGATCAGGCATCTGGCAATCTACTCATCAGAGATAAAGGCCTGGCCGAAAAGCGCCATGTGGTCGCGACGCCCTTTCTAGCCAGTCTCCAGGGCAACAGGCAGTCGGTCAGCGCTGGTCAAGTATTGCATGCGCTGTTTCGATTGTATCACAGGGTTATGGGCAGGTCAAAGCACCGCACGGCAGATTGACAAACGGCGCTTCCTGTGCTAACATATGAGTAGTTATTCATATGTTAGCGATTGAATGGTGACGTTGATGGATCCGATCAACATGGTAGATGAACATCCCCTGCAACAGGCTGTTCCGTTGCTGGCGCCTGAGCAAGCTGCGCGCCTGGCTGATCTTTTTAAGTCGCTGAGCGATCCGACACGCGTGCGTCTGATGTCGGCGCTGGCGCAGACGCCAGAACTGTGCGTCAGCGATCTCAGCACGCTGTTGGGCATGGGGCAGTCGGCGGTTTCGCATCAACTGGCCTATCTGCGTGAGATGAGCCTGGT
>JBGAVB010000506.1:0-1121 GCA_044228345.1 Anaerolineae bacterium
TGGAACGCTGGAAGACCCAGAACGCCGAGATCCTCGGCTACGCTGTCCAGCGCCATCTGGACTTCTGGGGTGATGACGGCGCGGACACCGAGGACGAGGACGTGGTCCCGCAAGAACTCCTGGACGCCGTGGAACGGCTGGACCCCAAGGAATTCGATATCCCCGAGATGCTGTCGGAGACCTTCCTCGACCTCGACCAGATCGTCCAGTTCATCGCCGAGGCGAGGAAGTTCGATCCCAAGCACGACGACAAGCTCCAGAAGCTGATCCGCCTGCTGAAGTCCAAGGAACTTGCCGGCCAGAAGGTGCTTCTCTTCACCGAATTCGCCGACACCGCCCGCTACCTGCGCGGGCAACTCGAACGAGCCGGCATCACCGGCGTCGCCCAGGTGGACAGCGCCACCAAGGGCAATCGGGCCGATGTCATCCAGCGCTTCTCGCCCTACTACAACGGCATGTCCTCCGGCGCCCTGGCCGACCAGGGCCGCACCGAGACGCGGGTGCTGATCTCCACCGACGTGCTCTCCGAGGGCCTGAATCTTCAGGATGCCTCCCGGATGATCAACTACGACATCCATTGGAATCCGGTTCGGCTCATGCAGCGCATCGGCCGCGTGGACCGGCGGATGAACCCCGAGATCGAAGGGCGCCTGATCGCCGATCACCCGGAGGTCGCCGGCTTCCGCGGCAAGGTCGCCTTCTGGAACTTCCTGCCGCCGGACGAGCTGAACGCCATCCTGAGCCTCTACAGCAAGGTCACCCAGAAAACCCTCTTGATCTCCAAGACCATGGGTATAGAGGGCCGCAAACTACTGACCCCGGACGATGACTACGAGGCCCTCAAGGAATTCAACCAGGCCTACGAGGGTACCCGCACGGCGGTCGAGGACATGCACCTGGAGTACCAGGACCTGCTTCAGACAGACCCCACCCTTGAGGCAACGCTGAAAGGCCTGCCCGGCGCCATCTTCAGCGGCCGGAAGCGTCTGGTCAAAGGTGCCCGCGGCGTCTTTTTCTGTTACGCCCTGCCGGCCCTGGACAAGGAGGCCAACGCCTTCACCGAGGCCGCCGGCACCGCCCGCTGGTACCTCTACGACCTGGAACGCGACGCCATCCTGGAG
>JBGAVB010000507.1:0-1121 GCA_044228345.1 Anaerolineae bacterium
GTCATCGCGCCCAACAACGCCAATGTCGAACGGCCGACCCTGTTCGCGCCGTCGGTCCGGCACTGGCTGGCCCTGGTCAACTATCAGACCGGCCAATCCGTCTTCGATGTCAACGGCGCGCCGGCCACATACG
Organism: Anaerolineae bacterium; assembly: GCA_044228345.1. Classification (GTDB taxonomy): domain Bacteria; phylum Chloroflexota; class Anaerolineae; order SSC4; family Amarolineaceae; genus Amarolinea. The sequence continues at coordinate 134 of JBGAVB010000507.1, forward strand.
CGGGCTACACTTGCCAGGTTCACGGCGATGCGGTAGTAGCTGAGTATGCCAGGATTGTCGAAATCGTTGGAACATGGACCATAGAGGCGCTAGATGCTACCGTATCACCAATCCCCCCATTCGCCAGCCAGGACGGCCAGCCATGACCCGCCTACTCGTTATCGCCCTGGCCGTGACACTCATACTGGCCGGCTGCACGCCTGAGCCGCGCAGCCATGCGCCGACGATCTACCAACTGCAGAACGTGGTAGATCAGGGAGTAAGCATCCAATGACAACCCGCCCCGCCGACCGCCGATCTGTTGGCAGTATCGCCCTGTGTCTTACGAGACAATGGGAATATGACTGGGATGTAGCGTATGCCGCTGCCTACGCCTACAAGTGGGGAGTTGCCAGCCCGCGCAGTTATGCTCAGGCCATGAATGACATGCAGCGTTCGCACTTCATTAAGCTGACCAACGATGAAGTGCGGGCCATTCATGCAGCGTACAAAAAAATCAAGATAGGACAATGACAACACCCACGCCCACCGATCTCGCCACCGAGGCGCTTGCGCTGCTTGCCGAAGCGCTGGACATCTTTCACGGCGAACACGAACTGTGCGACGAAGTAAGCAGCCGTGAATGGCTGTGGCGGTGGAGAACACTGACGCTGTTGGACGATGCGGCCGGCGTGACGTGCAACCCGCCGCACTGACCCGCGGCCCTGGGTGCTGGGCCATGAGTAGGAGATTGCCATGACTGACACGACCTATCGCGTCGCCGTCTCGACCTGGGCGCTAGACCACAAACTAGCGCCCGGTGCGCCTGAGTGGGCAGCGTTCAACGCCTCGTTCGTCTGCCAAGACCTGACGCCGTTCGACTTCGCTCACGCGATCTATGACGGCCACCCGTTCACGACCTGGCACGCGAACAACTGGCGCGCATCGGCTAACTACGTCTGCGGCCAACACCTGGGCCTCGACTTCGACGCTGGCGACCAAACTTCCT
>JBGAVB010000508.1:0-1078 GCA_044228345.1 Anaerolineae bacterium
GAGGCGCAGCGGCTGAACGAGTCCGCGCCGCATCGCAACGTAGGGCTGGTCATCGAAACGCGGCCCGATTGGATCACGCCGGAGGAAGTCCTGTGGCTGCGGCGCCTGGGCGTCACCAAGGTGCAGCTGGGGATCCAAAGCCTGGATGATTCCATTCTCACGCTCAACAAGCGCGGGCACACGGTGGAGGAGAGCCGGCGCGCGGTGCGTCTGCTGCGCGCGGCCGGATTCAAGCTGCATCTACACTGGATGCCCAATTTGCTCGGCGCGACGCCGGCGAGCGACCTGGCCGATTTTCAGCGCCTTTGGAGCGATCCCGCGCTGCGCCCGGACGAGCTGAAAATCTACCCCTGCTCGCTGCTGGACGGCACGGAGCTGATGACGCACTGGCGTGCGGGCGCTTATCAGCCCTACACGCAGGACGAATTGGTGGAACTCCTGATCCGCTGCAACGATCGTGCCGCCTGACTGCCGGCTCAACCGCGTCATTCGGGACATTCCATCTAACCATATCGTCGCGGGCAACCGCGCCGTGAACTTGCGCCAGGTGGTGCAGCAGGAAATGGCCCGCCGCGGGCTGGCCTGCCAGTGCATCCGCTGCCAGGAGGTGCGCGGTCATGCCGTCGAGCCGCAGGCCCTGGCGCTGGACATGCTCTGCCATCCCACCGACATCAGCCAGGAATGGTTCCTGCGCATGCGCACACCCGCGGGTCGGCTGGCTGGCTTTCTGCGTCTTTCCCTGCCGCGGCCGTTCGGCGCGGACCATCCGCTGACGCCGGCCGACGTGAGCGCAGAGATTCACGGCGCGGCCATGATTCGTGAGGTTCACGTCTATGGCCCGGCCCTGGTGGTGGGCGCGGACAGCCGCGGCGAGGCGCAGCACGTGGGCGTGGGCAGCCGGCTCATCCACGCCGCGCGCGAACTGGCGCGCGACCACGGCTTCGATCGCCTGGCCGTCATCGCCGCGACCGGCACGCGCGACTACTACCGCCGCCTGGGCTTCGAGCTGGGCGATTTATATATGCACACCGATTTGTCTCATGGAGCCGAGGTAGACGCGCCTGCGCTGGCCTGACCC
>JBGAVB010000050.1:0-11173 GCA_044228345.1 Anaerolineae bacterium
CGCCGATCTTCTCGGCTAATCCCTCCAGGCCGCCGGCGGTCGGGCCTCCGTCGTCTCCCGGGCCGGGTTCCGCGCAGCCCAGCGCCATCTCGATGCGCCGGTAGCTGCCGAACTGGTTGATGAGCACGGGGATCAGGATGATGGGGATGAGGATCAGCAGCAGGATGACGAACAGGTAGACCAGGCCGGTCACCAGGCCGCGCGGCAGCCGCAGACGGGCCAGCCTGGTGATGAGCGGCTGGATCAGGTAGGCAAGGACCGCCGCCACTACCAGCGTGGGCAGAATAGCCCGGCTCAGATACAGCAAGAGCAGGAGAGTCAAGAGCATGCCAATGGCTACATTACGCTTGACATTGCGATCCCAGCGCGTTAGCGCGGGGGTTGTTGTCACACTCTCAGGGTTCAGGTTTTCATCATTCATACGCAGCGTTCCGTCCGTTGCAAAAAGCCTGCTTATTCAAGCGTTGACCAGACGGCCAGCTTGGTTTGTACGCGCCGCATGACTTCGTTGGTAAAATCGGATGTACTGGCTGTGCCGCGCAGGTCAGCGGTGCGCGTGCCATCGTAAACCGCTTCCAGCGTGGCTTCGCTAATCGCGCGTGCGGCCGTCGTGGCCGCGGCGTTGCGGATATATCGCAGCAGGGCGGCCGCGGCCAAAATCATGGCCATGGGATTCGCCACATTCTTGCCAAAGAGCGAAGGCGCCGTGCCGTGCGGCGCTTCGGCCATGACGACTTGCGGTTCGTACTGGGCGTCCACCGCCAGCAGAAGAGATTCGGAGCCGGCAATCGAGCCAAACATTTGCAGCACCAGGTCGGACATGCAATCGCCATCGCGATTCAATGTCGGGATGACCAGAGGATCGCCGCTCGTGGTCAACAGCAAGGCGTAGGTCGCATCAATCAACTGCGGATCATAGCGCACGTCGGGATAGCGGCGGGCCGCCGCGTCCATTTCTTCCTTGAACATGCCTTCATAGACCGGGCTGACGGTGAATTTTGGCCCGCCAAAGACGGTGGCACGGTTCTTGCGCGCCAGCTGAAACGCCATCTCGGTCACGGCCCGGCAGACGCGGCGACTGATCTTTTCGGTGCGGAAAGCCACTTCGTCGCCGTCCGCGCTGGTTTCGCGCCATTCTTTGGCGCCGTAGGCGTCATCCACCGCCATGCGCACCACGGAGATGGGCGCATACAACCCGCTGACCGGAGCCACGCCGGGAATACGCCGGCCTGTGCGAATAATCACCGTGCCGTTGATCTCCTGGCGCAGGATGGCGTTGGGGCTGCCAACATCACCGGGCGTTTCCGGTGTGATGGTCGCGGCTTTGATCGCCAGTCCGGTGCGGCGCATGGCCGCCGCGGCATCGAGCACCACCTGGTTGCGCGTGCGTCGGCGCTGGTCCAGGCTGAGATCGAAGGTTTGAAACGCCAGGGGCACGCCCGTTACGGTCGGTTCAAGCACACGCAGCGCTTGGTCAAGCAATTCCTGCCCCGTCTGGTCTCCCTGCAGAACAACAATAGTCTGCGGCTGAATCATGCGTATGGACCTCTCTTGCTACGCTGGGCTTGTGCGCCTACGCCATCTCCGGGGACGATGATGACGGGCCGCTCACGGGCGCGCCGGGGGCTTTGATGCCTGCGCGCGCCGGCGTTCAGTCTAGACTGGCTAACTTTAACCTAACATGCACCTGGTGTCAAGCTATCAAACCTTCGGCCAATTCCTGCTTTTTCACTCTGCCTTGCGCAGTGGTATAATGCGGGCAACCAAACACGATACGCGCCGGAGCTTGTCTTCGTGGCGCTATACTTTGCAACGAGTTGACCATGACCCAGTATCAAGTTGTCATCGGCATGGAAGTCCACGCCCAATTGCAGACGGCCTCCAAGATGTTCTGCGGCTGTGATGCGAACATCTTTGGCGCGCCGCCCAATTCACACGTTTGCCCAGTTTGCCTGGGAATGCCTGGCGTGCTGCCGGTCATCAACCAGCGCGCGGTTGAGCAAACCATCCGCACCGGCCTGGCCCTCAACGCGGACATTGCCGCGACGGCCGTTTTTGCGCGCAAGAATTACAACTATCCAGATTTGCCCAAAGGCTATCAAATCAGCCAGTACGAACTGCCGCTGTGCGTCGGCGGCAGTCTGACAATCACAGGCGATGATGGGCAGCCCAAAGTGATACGACTGCGCCGCGCGCACCTGGAAGAAGACACGGGCAAGTCTATTCACATGAGCCAGAATGGCGTGGCGTATAGCCTGCTCGATTACAACCGGTCGGGCGTGCCGCTGCTGGAGATCGTGACCGAGGCGGATCTCAACAGCGCGCAAGAGGCCTATGACTACCTGACCAAGCTGCGCACCATTCTGCGCTACATCGGCGCCAGCAGCGGCGACATGGAGAAAGGCGCCATGCGCTGCGAGGCCAATGTTTCGGTGCGCACCTGGCAGCAGGCCGCCCACGGTGAGTACGGCGTCAAGGTGGAGATCAAGAACTTGAACTCCTTCCGCGCGGTGCGCGGGGCCGTGGAGTATGAAGTCAAGCGCCATATCGAGACGATCGAGCGCGGCGGCACGATTCAGCAGGTGACGCTGGGGTGGAATGAAGCGGAAGGACGCACGTTTGTCCAGCGCAGTAAGGAATCGGCCCATGATTATCGCTATTTTCCGGAGCCGGACCTGCCGCCGCTGCGCATTACGCAGGACCTGGTGGAGCGACTGCGCGCGACCCTGCCCGAACTGCCTGACGCGAAGCAGGCGCGCTTCGTGACGCAGTATGGACTCAACGTCAGCGAAGCGGCGACTCTCGTTGCGGATCAGGCCGTGGCTGATTACTTCGAGGCGGCCGCTGCGGCCTATGGCGGCGCTGGCCGCGAGGTCTGCAACTGGATTACCGGCCCGCTTTTCAGCGCCATGTACAACGCCAATCAAGAGGTTGGCGCGCTCAAGGTGACGCCGCGCGACCTGGCCGCGCTGCTGACCCTCATTGACCGCGGCGTGATCAACCGCAACATCGGCCAGCGCGTGCTGACGACGATGGTGGAAACCGGCCGGCCGGCCGCGGCAATTGTCGAGGCAGACGGCCTGGCGCAGGTCAGCGACGCCGATGCGCTGGCCGCGATCGTGCGTGAAGTCATTGCGGCCAACCCGGTCGAGGCTGCGAAATACCAGGCCGGCAATCTCAACCTGCTCAATTTCTTGATCGGCCAGGTGATGAAGGCCACGCGCGGCAAAGCGAATCAAGCGGTGGCGCGTCAATTGTTGGAAGAAGCCCTGTCTGCCTAGACTTTTCGATATGGAGTGAATTTGCATGCCCAAAGAAATCATTGCCACCCCGCACGCGCCGGCCGCGCTTGGCCCCTATTCGCAAGGCATCAAGGTGGGAAACCTGGTCTTCACCGCCGGGCAGTTGGGGCTGGACCCAACCACCGGGAAGCTGGTGGACGGACTGGAAGCGCAGACCGAACAGGCGCTCCAGAATCTGGCCGCCATCCTGGAAGCGGCCGGCAGTCGCCTGGAAAATGTGATCAAAACCACCTGTTTCCTGGCTGACATCAACGACTTCAAGGCCTTCAACGCCGTGTACGCGCGCTTTTTTGCCTCTAACCCGCCTGCGCGCTCCACCGTCCAGGCTGGCGCGCTGCCAGCGGGCGGGCGCGTCGAGATTGAAGTCGTGGCCCTGGTAGAATGACAGCGGGACCCACCAACGTGCGCGCGCCCAGCGGCTGGCGGCGCTTGTTCTTTCCCCTGGCCTGGTCGCGGCCAGGTTCCTGGCTGTTTGCCCGGCTGATGCACCGCCTGGACCGTCCAGTCCTGCGCTGGACGCGGGGACGCACGTCCTTCACGAGTCTGCTGGCTGGTTTGCCCATCATCGCGCTGACGACCACCGGCGCCAAGAGCGGTCAGCCGCGCACGGCCCCATTGGTGGCTCTCGAAGATGGCGACCGCCTGGTGGTGTTTGCCTCGAACTTTGGTCAGGCGCACTATCCGGCCTGGTATTTCAATCTGCGCGCCCATCCGCAGGTGCGCGTGTTGCTGCGCGGGCAGGAACGATCCTACGTGGCGCGCGAAGCCCAGGACGACGAGCGTGAGGCTTACTGGAACGCTGCGGTCAAGCTCTACCCTGGCTATCACGCTTACAAGTCCCGCACCGGCGGCCGCCCCATTCCCGTGATCGTGCTGACCCCGACAACGGATTAACCAATTCTGAACAAGTTCGGGCGTCCGGACCGGGTTCGGGAGGCTTGAACTTGTTCAGACCGCGCGTGCTTACCCCGCGCTCGCGGCGGTGCTGGCGCTAAAGGTCCGCTTGTCCGCGTGACAGATGAGCTGGATTGCGTTGCGCCCCGACATGGCCGCAATCGGCACCGTGCCGCCCGGCTCCACCCAGTGCCCGGCCAGGTAGAGATTCTTCAAACCGGGCAGCGTTTTGTCCACGCCCTGAATCATCCACTTCATCGTATCGGTGGTCAACAGCCAGCCGCAGGTCGCGCCCATCCAATTGCCGGTGTAGCGCTCATAACTCAGCGGCGTCGCCACATCAGTCACTTCGACCTGCGCCTTGATGCCAGGATAGATCGTCTCCAGAAAACCAATGACCTGGTCCGCGACCTGGATCTGCTCTGTGTCATACAGCTTGCGGCCGTAGATGCGCTGCCAGTAATGGTAATCGCTCGCCAGCATCACCTCCACGACCGATTTGCCGGCCGGCGCGAGGGAAGGATCGAAGCAGTAGTTCTTGACGCCAATCGCCGTGCGCGGTTCACCGGCAATCATGACAGGCTGGTCCAGCAAGTGCATGATCCAATGCGGCTCCCCGCTCAGATCGCGATTGACGCCGAGCGAAACCTGCAGCTGCGTGTGCACCGGCAGGCGCCCGTCGAAACGCGTCTGCAGCTCGCGCGAGGTGAAACGGTTACCCAGCATGTCAACGACCGTGCCCTTGCCATCGGCCGCGGAAACGACATAGTCGGCGCGGTGCTCTTCGTCATTGTACAGGCGCACGCCCACGGCGCGGTCATCCTCCACGAGGATGCGCTCCACCTGGGCCTTGTAGTGAATCTCGCCGCCCAATTCCAGGTAGCGCTTCTCGATGGCGCGCGCAAAGGCCAATGAGGCGCCGGCCGGAAAGCCGGCGTTGCCCTGGTGCATGTAGGCCAGCATGGATTGTCCGGCCATGACCGGGCACTCCGGCCAGGACAGCATCAGCGGCACGGCGCGGCGCAGGAAGGGGGAGTGGAACGACTCGCCGAAGTCCGCGGCCGACATCGTGCCCCAGCGCGCCAGCGGGAGCGCGTAAGGCAGCATCTTCTGTCCCAGGTGCGCCCACTCCAGCGCGCTCAGCAGCCCACGCGGCTTTTCTTGCATGGCGGCCATGTCGAAATGCGCGAACTGGCGTACGCCCTGTGCGAAATCTTCGATCAATCCGGCGTCGGCCGGCGCCAGCTCCTTCATGTGCGCTTCCAGGCGGTCAGGGTCCGCGTAGACAATGAAGGTCTTGCCGCGGCTGTCCTGGATGCGCATCATCTCGGCGTGATGAATGATCGGCCGATCACGCAGCGCGCCCAGTTCTTCCCACACGCGGGCAAAGGGCTGACCGGGCGCCGTGCCAAAAAGATAGTGGATGCAGCCGTCGAAGATGTAATCTTTGCGCTCCCATGCCGTGCAGAGGCCGCCGGGAAGATCGTGCAATTCGAAAATCTGTGTGCGGTAGCCGTTCATCTGTCCATAGCAGCCGGCCGCCAGCCCGGCAATGCCTGCCCCGATAATGATGATCGTTTTCGACATCTGATAACCCTCCTGTGCCAACAAATCCACATGATGACGGAAGCGCCGTACGTTGTGTATGACGCAGCGCAGGAAGGAAACACAAAGAACGCAAGAAGACAGCCGAAAGGATGGCATAAAAAAGACGGCCAAGGATGCATCCTTGACCGTCTTTTCCACATCAGAGCCGTAAGGCGATGGTGTTAGCGTGTCTTCACAAACACGACTGCGAAGGAGTTGTGGAACAGGGTGTTGCCGCCTTCGCCAGGGGCGCATTCGGCTTCGTCGGTAAAATTGGAGTGCAGCGGGCGAGCGATATCGCTGCCGCTGGGGCTTTGCCCATCGTTGGTGGCAAAGACGGCATACTGCGCGCCCTTCCACATGACGAACTCGAACTTGCCCGGCCCCTTGGAACCGCTGACGTTCTTGTCCAGAATCTCGCCAGGGTTATCGCCCGGCGTCTGCACGAACGTGATGCCGTCAATGGGGTTGCCAGCCGCATCAATTACCAGGCCGAAGATGTTGTGGTTTCCCTTATTTTCGCACGGCGTCAGGCGGCGCATTTCCTTCAGGACATACTGATTGCCCGATTGGGGCGCCGGCGCGGGCACAACTGCCTTGAGCTGGGCTGCGGCGGCTGGGGCTGCACGCGCGGCTGCTTGCACAGGACGCGGGGTGGCCGTTGGACGCGGCGTATCAGTGGGCGTCGCGGTCGGCAGCGGCGTTTCGGTGGGCAGCGGCGTGTCAGTCGGCGTGGCGGTCGGCAGCGGCGTTTCCGTTGGAATGGGCGTCTCGGTCGGCGCGGGCGTCCAGGTGGGGGTTGCGGGAATGGCGGTGAGCGCCGGCGCCAGGGCGATGGCCTGACCGCTCTTGGCGGCCAGCCCCGGGACGGCGGAGCCGACGGAGCTGCGCAGGCTGCGCTGTGTCAAGGCTACCAGGTTGCGCGGCTCCAGGCTGGAGCTGCGCTGGCTGATGGCGCTGAAGAGGCTGAGCGGGGCCGCGATGCCGCACAACCAGATGAAGAGCAGGACGACGGCAATCAGGCGCAGCTTCGTGCCCAGGGTGCGTGACTGGAACCAGATGGACAGATTATTGGCCGATTGCCCCAAGTTCCAGATGGCGCCAAAAAGGCCGCCAGGCGCAGGAGCGGTGGTCGCCGCGGCCATGGCCGGCGCGGGCGCCGGGCGTCGGCTGGGCGCCGCCGGCATGGGCGCAGATGACCGCGGCGCCGGTGCGGCGCGTGGGACGGCGACCGGCAGCGGCGCGGTGACCGTGGTCTGCGCCTGGCGCGCCTGCTGCGTCCGATTTTCGGATGAATGCAGGCGCCGCGACAAGGTGCGGCTGATGTTCAGGGCCAGGCTGGGGTAACGCTGCACCAGCGATTCGAAGTCCTCGCGGGCCAAAGCCCACAGGTCCACATCGGTTTGCGCAACGGCAGTAGTCGTGTGAGGTTCTTCGGTGAGCAGCGAGCGTTCGCCAAAGAAATCGCCGCTGTGCAGCGTTGACAATTCATACTCTTGGCCGCCATCCACCGTGGTCAGGCTCACGCGCCCGGTTTCGATCAAGTAGAGCGTGTTGCCCAATTCGTTTTGGACAAAGATCGCCTCGCCGCGGCGGAAGCGTTCCGGCGTCAGCCGGCCAGCCACATCATCGAGCTGTTGGCTGCTTAGGCCAGCAAACAGCGGCACCCGTTTGAGATGGCGGTCCACGAAGCGCTCGTCAGCATCCGCCAGGCGTGCGGCCAGGGCGCGGCTGATGGCCATGCTTAGGGCCGGGTATTGCCCCATGAGTTCTTCGAAGTCCTTGCGGTAGAGAACCCACAAGTTGACATCGTTCACGGCGCGGGCATTGACCGCGCTGGGGCGCCCGGTGAGCAGCGACATTTCACCAAAGAAACTGCCCGGGCCGACGCGCGCCAGCACGTCATCTGGGCTGTCCAGGGATGCGTTTAGTTCAATGTCGCCGTTTTCCACCAGGTAAAGAGCTTCGCCCACGCTGCCTTGCCGGAACACAATCTCGCGCGCCGGCACGTGCTGAAGCAGCATGCGCCGCGCCACGGCGCGCAGGACATCGTCTGGGACGCCGGCGAACAGGGGCATGGTGCGCAGTTGATTGACGGCGTTGGATTGGTCGGCCGTGGAGAGGGTGCTGCGCAGATTCCGACTGAGCACGGTGCGCAGTTCGGGCATGACCGACGTGAGCGCGGCAAAGTCGTTGCGAGGCAAGACCCACAGCAGCGTATCTTCGACGGCGCGGGCATCCTCCATGTGCGGCTTATCGGACAGCAGCGCCATCTCGCCGGTGGTCTGTCCCGGCGCCAACTCCACGAAGTGGTCACCGCTGCCCACCTGCAAAGCGCCCTGTTCGACGATATAAACGCCCTGGCTCTTCTCGCCGCGCTGGAAAACGCTGCGCCCCTGCGCCACATTTTGCGGCTGCAGATGACGAGCGACCTGGGTCAGCTGCTCGCCGCGCAGGTCGCCAAAGCCAGGGATCTCGCTCAGGCGTCGGGCCAGGTAACTCTCCATCTGCACCAGGCTGCCGCCGAACGCCTGACTGAGGCGCACACCCATTGGCGGGTTGCGCTCAATCATGGCGTTCAGATCCTTGCCCTTGAGTGCGAAAACTTCGACATTCGCCACAGCCAGGGCCGCCGTGTTGCGGGCGCGTCCCAGGAAAAGATCGCTTTCGCCGAAGACGCTGCCCGGACCGAGATTGGCCAGCACGCTGACGTCGGGCGTGGACAAGCGCACCCAGCCGCTCTGGATGATATACAGTGTTTCGGCGGGGTCCCCCAGTTGGAAAATCGGCGCACCACGCGCAAATTGCGCACTGGTTAACCGTTCGCTAATGGCGTCCTGCTCTGCCGCCGTTAGATCCGCGAAAAGCGGGGCATTACGTATCAAGTCTTGTTTCACGCGCTTACTACCTCCCGTCGTGAATCAGGGCTTCCATTACCATGTTCGCTGGAAAACCACTTCGTACGAGTAATGAAAGCGGCACAGGTGGTTCTCTGCGATCAACTGCGCACATTCTGCTTCCGAACTGCAATAGCCGGCGCCTATCAATTCTGGAATGGGAATTTCTTCATCGCGTACACTCATGGCACGCGTGGTTTCACTGACGACATCGCCCTTGCTGGGGTCGGCGATGACTCTGAGCTGATCGCCGTTCTTGTAGATGTCGAATTGTCCCCAGCCCTGGTTCGGCGTGCCAAGCGCCCAGGGTGAATCCTTGCTGCCGGAGATGCTGGTTTCACCCGAATAGACGCGCAGGACTACGGCGCCGTTGACGGGCGCCCCTCCTGCGTCAATCACCTGGAAGAAGAAGTTATGGTTGCCTTCGCAGTCATGGTTTTCTTCTTTGGTCAACAGCCGGGCCTTGACCACCCGGTAATCTACGGCCGGCCGCGGCGTCGCCGTGGGGGGCCGTGGGGTGGACGTCGCCCTGACCTGCGTCGGTTTTGGCGGCGCCTTCGTGGCTGTGGGGGCGGCCGTTGGGGTTTCGGTTGGTAAGGGGGTCGCCGTGGCCGTTTCTGTGGGAGTTGGCGTGGGCGGCGGGGTTGGCGTGGGTGTGGGCAGCGGCGTCGGTGAGTTGGTCGGTGTGGGGGTGGCGATGAAGAGCGCCACACGCGCGTTGCTGCTGCCGAGCGCTTCGGCCAACAAGGCCAGGGCGCGGGTCTGCTGCCCATCGCGCTGTTCGCTGATGTATTTCTCCGCCACGAGCGAAACCCACTGCGCGCTATTCGGGAGATTCAACTCGGCCAGGCTCCCCTTCGCCTTTTGCAGGTTATTGTCAGCCAAGAAATCTTGGGCAATCTGCACCGCGCGCAGCTCTTTGTCGTCGAGACTGAGATTGCCAGCATTGGGGGCGATCTGCGGCAGCGCGCATCCGGTCAACAGCAGGGTTGTGACTACGAGCATGGACATTGTCAATGGAATCAACTGGGTCCAATGTCGCTGTCTAAAGTCCATAAAAAATAAAGGGCCGCTTGGTCTGGTGGGAAACTACACCGCACCGGAGCCGGGCCAGCCCCTTCAGTCCTCCAAAAAGGTTTAGCGTCTTTCGTAAAGACCTGGTATAATCTGATGCCGAAGGTGGGACTCGAACCCACACGAGGCTCGCACCTCAACGGTTTTTGAGACCGTCGCGTCTGCCTATTCCGCCACTTCGGCTATTTGCGGCAGCGGTCTACGAATACGCTGCAAGACATTGAGCAGTATAGTGCAAGATGAGGGTTTCGTCAAGTAGACAAAAATACCCGATGGCGCCGACCGTCAACATGACGGCTGGTCGGGGCCCGATCAACCATGTATGAATGAACAAGCCTTGATCGCAGCCGCCGCGCGTGGCGAACTGCGTGCTTTCAATCAACTGATTCAACAGTACCAGGCGCTGGCTTACAATGTGGCCTACCGCATGCTGGATGATACCGACGCGGCGGCGGATGCCGTGCAGGAAGCCGCGATCAAAGCCTTTCGCGGGTTGAAGACGTATCGCGGTGGTTCGTTCAAGGCCTGGTTTCTGCGTATCGTCACCAATAACTGCTATGATTGGCTGCGCGCGCGCGGCCGTCACGGCGTCAGCTCGCTCGATGATCTGGCCGAAGATCCAGACTACGCTGAGGCCCTTGTTCATCCCGGCGAAAGCCCGGAAGCGCACGCGCTGCGCGAGGAGTTGAGCGACTTCATTACGCGCAGCGTCAATGCGCTGCCCACCGATCAGCGCTTGACCTTGATTCTGGCTGACATCGAGGGCATTCCCTACCAGGAAGTAGCCGATATTTGCAGCGTGCCCCTGGGCACCGTCAAATCCCGCCTCAGTCGCGCCCGCCTGCGCTTGCGTGATCTGCTGATGCAGCGCGCGGAACTATTGCCCCAGCGTTACCGTCTGGAAAATGACATTGATAGCCGATGACTCACGATGAGCCATCAGACGCTGATAATCTATGAATAGCAATCATCTTGACCGCCAACCCCCACCCACTATCTCTGATGAGATGCTATCGGCTTACCTGGATGGCGAGGTGACGCCGCAGGAGCGTCTGCAGATTGAACGCGCCGCCGCACAGGATTCGGATACGGCTTGGCGGCTGGCGTCTTTGCAGCAAACCGTGGCCCTGGTCAAGGCGCTGCCGCGCGTCAGTTTGCCGCGCGCATTTACCTTGAGCGAAGCCGATGTGGCGTCGCCGCGAACAGCCGCGCCCACGCCTGCGCCCTGGTGGCGCGTCCTGTTCGACCCGATTCTCCTGCGCAATGCCACGGCGATGGCCGCCGTGTTGTTCCTTGTGCTGGTGATGGGAGACCTGGCCCCGCGCCTGATCTCTCCTGCGGCTGCACCGACTGCCCGGCTGTTCAAGGAAACCGTGGTGGTGGAGGAATTTGCTCCTCCCACGCAGCCAGCGGTGATGG
>JBGAVB010000051.1:0-4916 GCA_044228345.1 Anaerolineae bacterium
CCAATTACCGCTTTTGATGCCAGCGATTTGCCTGTGCGAATTGCCTGTGAAGTCAAAGACTTTGACCCCGGTGAATTCATGGATCGCAAAACGGCCCGCCGCACCGCGCGGGCCATTCAATTGGCCGTAGCGGCAACCCATCAGGCCTTGGCCGACGCCAAGTTCGAAATTACCCCGGAAAATAGCGAACGCGTGGCGGTGTTGATGAACACGGGCGGCGGCGGCATTACCGAAATGGAGCCTGGCTCCATCGGCCTGGCAGAAAAAGGCCCGCGCTCCGTAGGTCCGTTCCTCGTTCCCAATGTGATGTCCAACGCGGTGGCTTGCGTCGTCTCGATTGAACTCGGCGCACGCGGCCCCATCATGACCTCCACGGCGGCCTGCGCCAGCGGCAACTACGCCCTGATTGAAGGCTATAACTTGATTCAGCGCGATGAGGCCGATGTGGTGATTGCCGGCGGCAGCGAGGCTGCCATGTCGCGGCTAACGATGTCGGCGTTTGCCCGCATGGGACCGCTTTCTTCTCGCAACGAGGATCCAGAGCACGCCTGCCGGCCCTTCGACAAGGAACGCGACGGCTTCGTTTGCGGGGAAGGCGCTGGGGTCATGATCCTGGAGAGCGAAGCCCATGCCCAGGCGCGCGGTGCGCGGCTGATGGCCGAGGTGCGCGGCGGCCGCATCACCGGCGACGCCTATCATATCACCGCGCCTGAGCCGAGCGGCGACGGCGCCGCGCGCGCCATTCGCAACGCGATCAAGGCCGCGGGGCTTAAGCCGGAAGACATTGACCTCATCTACGCGCATGGGACCGGCACCGCGCTCAATGATGCGGTGGAAACAACGGCCATCAAGAAAGCGCTCGGCGAACACGCCTACACGACGGCCGTCACCGCCACCAAGTCTATGATCGGCCATACGTTGGGCGCGGCCGGCGCGCTGTCGGCCATTGGCGCCATACTCAGCCTGTCGGAAGGGATCATTCCGCCTACGATCAATTACAGCGTGCCAGACCCAGAATGTGACCTGGACTATGTGCCGGGTGTGGCCCGACACAAGACGGTTCATCACGCGCTGGTCAATGCCTTTGGCTTCGGCGGCCAAAACGTCGTCGCGGTGCTCAGCCGGGTGAACGGCGCCTGAGCCTGCGACCATCAGTTCTTCTACAAAAGGCGATGGCCCCCGAATGCCATCGCCTTTTGCGTTCAGAGCGCTGCGCCAACAAGCCGCGCACGGAGAAAGCCATGAATCATTCGACAAGGGCTAAAATGATGCTCGCACAGGCTGGCGCTGGCCGGCCATGACCTTGTTGCCGCCGCAGGCTTTTCTTGATGCGTTGGCGCCTCTGTTGGGCGCAGAATGGGACGCGTTTGCAGCGACCTATGCCCAGCCTCCGGTCCTAGGGCTGCGCGTGAATACCCTCAAGCTGCCGGCCTCTGCGCTGCGCGAGCGCCTGGCGCCGCTCAACCTCGATCCGACGCCGTGGTGCCCGGCTGGTTTCTCCGTGGACGCTGACGCGGCCGCGCGGGCCGGCGTGCGGTTGGGAAAATCGCCTCTGCACGCGGCCGGCCTTTATTATCTGCAAGAGCCCAGCGCCATGGCCGCGGCCGAAGCGCTGGCGCCGCAGCCTGGCGAGCGCGTGCTCGATCTGTGCGCGGCCCCCGGCGGCAAGTCCACACACCTGGCCGCGCAGATGCACAACCAGGGCTTGCTCGTCGCTAATGAGATGGTTCCCGGACGCGCCGCGATTGTGGCCGAAAACCTGGAGCGCTGGGGAGTGCGCCACGCGATCGTCGCCAATGAAACGCCCGCACGCCTGGCGGCGCGCTGGCCGGGCGTGTTCGATTGCGTGTTGGTTGACGTGCCTTGTTCGGGCGAAGGCATGTTTCGGCGCCTGCTGGCCGACGGCGCGCGCGTCCAATGGAGCGCGGCGCAAGTCAGCGGCTGTGCGCTGCGCCAGAGTGATATCCTGCAGGCGGCGGCCGAGATGCTGCGCCCCGGCGGCCGCCTGGTCTACAGCACCTGCACGTTCAACGTGGAAGAAAATGAACGCGTCATTGCGCGTTTTCTGCACGACCGGAGCGACTTTGAGTTGGCAGCCTTACCCGGCGCGCCCGGTTGGGCGCCAGGGCTTGGCCCGCTGGCCGGGCATGCGGGGGTCGCGCGGCTGTGGCCGCAGCAGGCCGCGGGGGAAGGGCATTTTCTGGCTCACCTGCAGCGTCATCCGGCAGCCAGCGCCCGCACGGCCACGCCGCGGCAGCGCAGCGCCCCGCGCCTCGATCGCACGGCGCGGCGCGCTTGGGACGCCTTTTGCGCAGCCAACCTGGTGACGGAGCCGTCAGGGACGCTGCTGCAAACCGGAACCTACCTCTACCACATGCCGGACGCCGCGCCCGATCTGGAGGGTTTGCGCGTGCTGCGGCCAGGTTGGTGGCTGGGCGACGTGCGCGGCGATCGTCTGGAACCGAGTCACGCCCTGGCGCTAGGGCTGACGAAGGCCGATTTCCAACGCACCTTGAACTTGGCGCCCGATGATCCAGCGGTGCTGGCTTACCTGCGCGGAGAAACGCTGACCGCCGACGGCGCGGCCGGGTGGCTGGGGGTCTGTGTGGATTCGTTTCCGTTGGGCTGGGGGAAACGGGGAGGCGCGGTGGTGAAGAACCATTACCCCAAAGGGCTGCGGGTTCAGAGCGCCGCTCGTGAATGGTCACGTGAATCGTGACAACCCCTTTGTGTTCACCAACCCCGCCCGTGTTCCGAACGATTGGCTGTGTGCTGCATGGGGAACGGCTGCCAGCCGGCAACCTGGCTTGACGGCAGGGCCGATTGGACTACAATGCAAGCGCTGCACCGCGCGTCGGGCAAAAGACTGAGCGAAATCAGGCAGCGAACCATGGATCCGCACAAGGCAAAGGAGTTGGCCACGACACTTTCTGACAACCTGGCCGGCGTGTTGCATAACGATATTTTACTAACGGTGATCTGCGCCTGGCTGGCGGCGCAGGTCATCAAAGCGGCGATCGAGTTCAGATTCAAGCGCCGCATCACGTGGCGTGTCCTCTTCGGCATGGGCGGCATGCCCAGTTCCCATTCTGCTTCCGTGACGTCGCTGAGCACAGCCGTAGGGCTGCACGTCGGCTTTGACAGCGCTCTGTTTGCCGTGGCCGCCATCCTCGCGGCGATTGTCATGACCGACGCCGCTGGCGTGCGTCGGGCGGCCGGTCGTCATGCCAGCATTCTCAACTGGCTCCTATCTGATTTTACCGATGAAGAACAGGCCGATGAAAAGGACGCGGATGAAGACCAGGCCCCTGCCCCCGAAATGAACATCCCGCTGCCCTTGCAAGAACTGCTCGGCCATACGCCCGCGCAGGTCGTCGTGGGTGGACTGCTCGGAATTCTGACGGCCATCGTCTACTACGCCGTGGTGAAGTAGCATGTCACACGAGAAACCCGACTTCTGCGAGAAGCCGGGTTTGTTTTAGCGTCAGCGTGAACCGTACAACCGGGTGTAGTGTGCCAGATGGGTAGTAATCAGACTCAAGTATGAGCGCGGCTCCGTGATAGAGATCGTTTCATAGAAGAGATCGTCATCTGCGCCGCTGCGTTCACGCCAGATTTTGGCATTGCCCGGCCCGGCGTTGTACCCGGCCAGCGCCGTGGCGGTGCTGCCGTTGGCGGCGCGCAGGCCGCGCATCGTGTAAAAAGCCCCGAACTTGACGCTGATCCAGGGCCGGTAAAGATCGCTCTCCTGGAAATCGGGAATTGCCAACTCATCGGCAATCCAACGACCGGTGCTCGGAATGACCTGCATCAGCCCGCGGGCCGCGGCCGAGCTTTCCGCGCCTGGTTCGAACAAGCTCTCTTGCCGAATCATGGCGTAAATTAGCATCGGGTCGAGGCCAAAGCGCGCCGCCTCCTCAGTCACCACGTCCTCGAAATACGTGGGATAGGCCAGGCGCTGGATGAAAAGCGGGGCTGCACTGACCAGTTTGTTCGGCGCCAGGGCGATCACGCGCGCGGCGCTGATCACGCTCAGCCGATACGTGCCCAATTCCTCGAACGCAACCGCCAGTTGATATACCAGCAGCGGCTCATTCCAATAACGCGCCCGCACCAATTCTAAGGCCTCCAACGCCGGCCCCCGCAGGCGGAGCTCCAGGTAGGCCTGGCCGCGCTGCCAATCGCGATCGCTGCGGATGCGCTGATCCAGGCTGGTCAGGTCAGTCGCCGCGCTGCCGGTCTTGATCCACGTGCGCAACCAACGTTCGGCAAAAGCCTGGCTGCCGTCGTCGCCCTGGCCTGCCTGCGCGGCTTTTCCATTCAGCGGCGGTGTCACCGTGAGCGGCAGTCCGGCTTGCAAGGCAAGGGCGCGTGCGCGCAGGCCAGCATAGCTCTCCGGCGCTTGGGCCATCAGGGTCTGCCAGGCGGCTGCGGCGTCGCTGCGTTTGCGCTGCGCCAACAGTCCTTTGCCCAGCCACAGGCGCATCGTGGACGCGTCGGCTGCGGCAGGATACGCCTTGAGGCCGCGCTGCCAAAGCGTCAGCGCCGCGCTGATCTCATTGAGGCGATAGCGATTGATGCCCGCGCGCAGAAGGGCGTTCGCCGCGGCCTGGTGCTTGGGGAAAGAATCAGCCAGCAGCGTTTGGTAAGACGCCGCGCTGCGGTAATCCTCGTTGCGTTCGAGCTGACGCGCCAGTTCAACCAGGACGGCGGGCGTCTGGGTATGATCGGGATAGCGCTGCACAAAATCACGCAGCGTCGCAATGGCGCCGGCGCGGTTGTTCGCAAAGCGCTGCGTCTCGGCCTTGCCCAACCACGCGCTTGCCCAGGCTGGATCGTCCGGGTAGGAAATAAGCAGGCGATCCCAGGTCTCCAGCGCGCGCGGATAGTCTTCTAAACCCTGGTACGAGCGCGCG
>JBGAVB010000051.1:4926-10913 GCA_044228345.1 Anaerolineae bacterium
CGCGGTCAGCGCCAGGGCTTCGCCGCGGCGCTGACCGGGCTGACCGTCCAAAAATGCGTTGAGGGCATTGATCGCCGGTTTGTAGGCGGCGTTGTCGTAGTCTACCTGTCCACGGGTAAAGGGATCCACCGGCAGGTCATTGTCCACCAGGCGGATCAAGGCCTGATAGGCGTAACGGCTGCGTGGGGCCAGTGCGATAGCGTCGCGCCAGTGCTTCTCGGCGGCGGCCTGCTGACCCACATTCCAGGCTGCGTCGCCGGCCAGGGCGTGTATTTCAGCCTGGTAAGCCGCATTTTGTGCGACGGTCAGGATCGCCTCATACTGCGCCAGCGCGCCGGCATGATCCGCGCGCGCGGTCGCATACGCGGCCCACTGTTCACGCGCGGCCAACGCCAGCACGCGACCCGGCGCGGCGCTCACGGCGGCCTGATACGCCGCCGCTGCGGCAGTCGGCTCCTGCAACCCGGCCGCCACTTCGGCCAGGCGCCTGTGCACATCGTATGCCAACCAGGGCGAGCCGCTTTGCAAATAGATCTGATACGCGCTGCGTGCGGCTTCCCACTCCTGCAGCGCCTGGTGCGCCTGCCCCAAGTGGAACTGCGCGGCGGCGCGGCGGGGGTTCGAGTCGGCGCGGCGCAGAAAATCCTCGAAGGCCGTAATGGCTTCGCTGTAGAGACCATCTGCCTGGTAACTTTCGCCCAGAGCAAAAGCCGCGTCCGCCGCCTGGGGATCTGCGGGCGCCTGGGCCAAAAAACTGGCAAAAGCCGCGCGGGCCGCGGCGTGATTGCCGTTGTGCTGCTGGCGCAGGCCCTCGCGCAACAAGTCGGCCGGGGCCAGCGGCGCTGGCGTATGCGTGGGCGTGGGGGTGGGCGTCAACGCCAGCGGCGCAGCCACCAGGGATGATGGCACAAGCCAGGCGCTGAGTAGAACGATGACCGTGGCGCCGAAGCAGGACCAGCGCAGCAGCCGAGGGGGTAGGTGCGATTGAGTCTTCACGAATCTGTCTCCTGATACCTTCGGCATTATCCCTACAAACGTGCGAGATGTCAATCTAAACGAACGAGCAGGTGATTTTGTTTCGCCTGGCGGCAGGCGTCGGCCGCGCGGGCGACGGCGCGCCGCTGACAGCCAAAGGTTTCGCATATTGTCAGTAAGATTCTGGTACAGGAGTGCAAGATATTCTAACGCAAAGCCGCAAAGACTATCAGCGTTTTCTTGGCGTTTTTGCACCGTGCGCCTTTGCGTTGACGCATGCGGTTTCCGCTTGTCTCAGTTAGGATTTGAGGTTTGGGTTTTGGGATTTGAGGTTTGGGCTGTGGTATAATCTGGTCACGATTTGCTTGGTAGAAAGGCTGCGCATGTTTGAAGTGGTGTTCTTGGGTACGTCGGCGTCGGCGCCGTCGGTTCAGCGAGGATTGTCGTCCGCGGTGGTCATGCACGGCGAATACCGATTCATGATTGATTGCGGCGAAGGAACGCAGCGACAGCTTCTGCGCAGCCGATTGGGGTTCAAACGCCTGGATCGTATTCTCATTACGCACGGCCATCTCGACCATATCCTGGGTCTGGGCGGGCTGGCGTCCACGCTGGGTCGCTGGGAAACGCTCGAGCGGTTGGACATTTTTGGCGGCCGCTCTGCCCTCAAGCGCATCGAAGGACTTCTGCGCGTGGTTTTCGGCTCCGCCCGATTCCCAATGACCGTATCGCTCAATCCGCTTGACCATGGACCCGTGTTAGAGACACGCGATTTCGTCGTCAGCGCCTTCCCCATCAACCACCGTGGGCCTGACTGTTTCGGCTTCTTGTTCGAAGAGCGCGCGCGGCGGCCTTTCCTGGCCGAAAAGGCGGCCGCGTTGGGCGTGCCGGCCGGCCCCGTGCGACGACGCCTGGTTGATGGGCACAGCATCACGCTAGATGACGGCCGCGTGATCCATGCGGATGACGTGCTCGGGCCGGTGGTCAACGGCGTCAAGCTGGTTTTCATCAACGATATCAGCGAAACCACCGGGCTGGAAAAGATCGCCGACCAGGCCGACGCCCTGGTGATTGAATCCACCTATTGCCGCGATGAGCTGGCGCTGGCGCGCGAGTTCGGCCACTTGACGGCGGCCGACGCGGCGCAGTTGGCCGCAGCCGCCAATGTCAAACAGCTCATTTTGACCCATCTCTCACGCCGGTATCACCCACAGCAGGTGCTTGACGAAGCACGCGCCATCTTCGCCGCCACCAGCGTAGCCAATGATCTCGATCATTTCAAGATTGTCAAGGGCAAACCGGTGGAACTTGTGCGCGCAGAAACATCATGACCTCTCTTTATCCACTCACATTTACACCTGTTCTCAAGCATTACCTGTGGGGCGGACGCAACCTGGAGCAGATTGGGCGTCAACTCCCGCTCACTGGCCCTGTGGCCGAAAGCTGGGAGATTGCGGGACACACTGATGGCACGACGGTTGTGGACAACGGGCCTTTCGCGGGCCAGCCGCTGACTGCGGTGCAGGAGGTCTTGGGGTTGGACTTGATCGGCCGGCGCAATGCCTGGGCGCACGCGCGCGGCAAATTCCCCCTCCTCGTCAAACTCCTCGACGCCCATGCCCCGCTCTCGGTGCAGGTGCACCCAGATGACGACTACGCACTGGCCCATGAAGACAACGAACTGGGCAAGACTGAGATGTGGGTGGTGCTGCACGCCGAACCCGACGCGCATATCATCCTGGGCGTCAAGGCCGGCGCCAATGCCACGAACTTCCGCAAGGCTTTGGCCGTGGGCAGCCTGGAGCCATTTCTGCATGTCGTGCCGGTCAAGGCAGGCGATCATGTTTGCGTGCCGGCCGGCGCCTTGCACGCCATTATGGGCGGGCTGCTCATCGTCGAAATTCAGCAGAATTCCAACGCGACCTACCGCGTCTACGATTGGGGTCGCGTCGGCGCAGACGGCGAGCCGCGTCCACTGCATATAGACAAGGCGCTGGAGGTGATTGATTTTGGACACGCCGAGCCTACCGTGGGTCAACCGCGTTGGTTGATGGAGAGCGATGGGGTGCAGCGCTGGGAGCTGTGCCGCAATCGCTATTTTGTCACTGAACGCGTCATTATGACGCCTGGCGCCGTCTTCCACGGCGCGTGCCTGGGCGAAACCCTGGAAATTTGGGGGGCGCTGACCGGAGAGGTGGATATCAACGGCGTACGGCTGCCAGCCGTGCGCTTCACCCTGCTGCCCGCGGCGCTCGGTTCATTCGAAGTGCACGCCGCGGCGCCCACCACCCTCGTGCGCACCTACGTGGCGTGAGGTCAAAGAAAAAGCCCAGTTTCTTTCGGAAACTGGGCTTGTCGTTGATCAGATCAGATCAGATCACCGTGGGCGGGGTATACTCGCCCCACTCCTGCCGCAAGACACCGCAGATTTCACCCAGCGTGGCGTAGGCGCGCACGGCGTCCAAAATGGGCGGCAGCAGGTTGCTCTCTGGGCCGCCCGGCGCCTGGGCCACTGTGCGCAGCTGCGCCAGGGCCGCGCTCACCGCCGCCTTGTCTCGCTGTGAACGCAGTTGTTCCAGGCGTGAATGCTGGACCCGGTAGGTCTCTGGGTCAGGCCGGAAAATGCCAACGGGACGCTCCTCGCCCGGCGCCTGGAACGCATTGACGCCCACGATCAGTTGGCGGCCGCTCTCCACAGCCTGTTGGTATTTCCACGCGCTGTCGGCGATCTCCTGCTGCATCCAGCCGCTTTCGATGGCCTGGATGGATCCGCCCATCTCCTCGATTTTCTCGATCAGCGCGCGCGCCTCTGCTTCCAGGCGGTCGGTCAGCGACTCCACATAATACGAACCGGCCAGGGGGTCAATCACCTCTGTGACGCCGATTTCATGGGCGATGATTTGCTGCGTGCGGAGGGCGGTGGCCTGCGCCTCCTCGGTAGGCAGGGCCAGCGCCTCGTCGTAACAGCTCAGCGCCAGGCTCTGGATGCCGCCCAGGACGCTGGCCAGGGCCTGGAAACCGGCGCGGGCGATGTTGTTAAGCGGCTGCTGCGCGGTCAGCGTGGCGCCGCCGGTTTGGACGTGCGTGCGCAGTGTCATGCTGGCCGGCTTCTGCGCGCCGTAGCGGTCGCGCAGAATAGTGGCCCACAAACGGCGCAGGGCGCGATACTTGGCCACTTCCTCGAAGAAGTTATTCTGCGTGTTGAAGATCCACGAGATACGCGCGGCAAAGTCGTCAATGGGAACGCCTCGCGCCAGCACCGCGTTGGCATACGAGATGGCGTTGGCAATCGCGAAGGCCATCTCTTGCGCGGCCGTGCTGCCAGCATCGCGAATGTGATAGCCGCTGACGCTGATGGCATTCCAGCGCGGGACTTGCCGCGCGCAGTAGGCGATGGTGTCAGCGGCCAGGCGCACGCTGGGGCCAGGGGGAAAGATGTACGTGCCGCGCGCGACGTATTCTTTGAGAATGTCGTTCTGAATCGTGCCGGTGAGCTTGTTGGCTGGCACGCCGCGCTTTTCACCGGTGGCAATCACCATGGCCAACAGCACGCTGGCCGGCGCATTGATGGTCATGCTGATGCTGACCTTGTCCAGCGGGATGCCGTCCAGCAGCGCTTCCATGTCGGCCAGGGAGTCAATGGCGACGCCAGCCTGACCCACTTCGCCAGAAGCCAGGGAGTCATCACTATCATAACCAATCTGCGTCGCCAGGTCGAACGCGACGCTGAGACCGGTCTGGCCCTGGCTCAGTAAGTACTTGAAGCGCTCGTTGGCTTCGGCGGCTGTGCCATAGCCGGCATATTGACGCATGGTCCAGAAGCGGCTGCGGTACATGGTAGGCTGCACGCCGCGCGTAAACGGGAACTGACCGGGAAAACCCAGGCGCTCCGAGTACCACGCTTGGTCAGCCGCCGGCGGCGGCTGCGGGCCGGCGTCCAGCGGCGTATGCAAACGTTGAAACGCCTGGGTTTCCGGCCGCTCAGGCGCCCGGCGGATTGAATCAGCCAGATCGCCTGCTTCCCAGTGCTGCAATTTCTCGACCAGTAAATTCTGATCAGCTTCCTGCATAGAGCACCCCTATTTTGTGGAACAGGTCATAGGGCATCGTAGACTCTGGAAGTCAGCCCTTGCTTCTCAATACCACCTGTCTTTGAGTACTTGATCACGCGACTGCCATCAGTGGCTGCAATTCCACATAGGCAAAAGGCCTTCGCTCCGTAGGCGACGCCTGGAAGTGAGAGAGTTTCAGGAATTGATTGACGGGCGCGGCGGTCATAATGCGCACCACGATTTCTCGGCATTCTTCCGGAATCTGCTCCAGCTTATCCAAAGGATAGCTGCGCGGGCCATATTCAGTATGTTCTGTCAGAATCGAAAAATGAAGCAGCACCAAACCAACCGCCCGTCGCGTCTGCCTGTCAAAGCGCAAGATGATGTGGTCGGTCAACTCGATGCCCGTGGCAGGTTCGTTCTCGGCAAAGAAGATCTCCAGAATGTCAGCTTCTTGATCGTAGACCAGACGCACGGGTGTGCCATCGTTCGCCGTAATCTGAGTCTTGTAAAGGCTTAACTCATGCATGCGCTTACCTCTTGGAGTGGATGTATTGAGCCCATCCTGTCAACACGAAGTTGTTAGGAACGTAATTGCCCTGCTCATTGAGGCGAGTTTTGAAAACGACCACAACCACCAAGTGATTGTTCTCTGGCAGCATCTCGTCAAACCTCTTGAAATACCGATACTCGTTGGGGACCAACGAATCTTGCTGCCGACGACCGGTGCGCAACGTATCAAGAAACTGGTCGAACAGCGGTTCCAATTCGGGCCGGGATTCCAGTATATGTCGCCAACGCTCTTCAGTGAAGTAAACGGTGTTCCCGAAGCGGTCTTGAACCGTCCATTTCATGGTTCAACAATTCCCTTCCCGTCTTGGTGCAACCTGAAAGGAGAGGGGCGTTCCACAAGGCGACCCATCGTAGTGCCAGAGTGGCTATTTGTCAACTCGTGCAGAC
>JBGAVB010000052.1:0-10726 GCA_044228345.1 Anaerolineae bacterium
TGTTATTCGTCTGGCCGCTAAGTATCGCCTTCACCCATTACTTCGCCAACAACGTCGCCAACTATCCCTACGACCAGGCGCTTCGCGAGCATGTGGCGGCCATTGCGCGCCAGGTCAAGCTGGTCAACGGCAAGCCGCTCAATCCAAACTTCACCGACTACCGCATTGCGACCAGCATTGATGCACCGCGGGTGATCGAGTCCATCATCGTAGAAGTGCCGCAGGACGATGGGCCGTATGGCGCGCGCGGCATTGGCGAACATGCGATGGTGCCCACCGCGCCCGCCATTGCCAACGCCGTGACCGACGCCGTTGGTGTGTGGATTGACCAGATGCCGATCACGGCCCAACGGGTGTGGGAAGCGATGCAGAAGTAGACCCCATGGCGCACAAAATACTGTTCGTCCACGTAGGAAATCATGCCGCTTGACCTGGAAAGCCTGAGCGCACAAATCGAGGAGATGACGCAGGGCCTGAGCCTGGATGCGTCGAGCGATCGTCTCCAGGCGGCGCGTGCGCAGTTTGTGCGCCAGGATGCAGCCAATGTGCGGGCGCGCCTGGATGATCCCAAAGCGCGCCCCGCCTGGTTAGTCGGCTATCCTGTGGAGCCGCTGACTAACCGTTATCCACTGCCACCCCACGGCGATAGCTTCTGCGTCGTGGCCGCGGACGGCTCAGCCATCAACCCTGATCGGCACAGCCCGGTGCGCTACTACGTCATAAACTCTGGCTACGCCATTCTGAGCTACGGCGCCCACCCGGATGCTGAGTTGGGCAGCCAGTGCAAGCTGTTCTACGCGGACGAGGATGTCTACGTTTCGCCGAAATACCAGACCCTGCCCATTGACGGCGCGTTGGTCGCTGTCAAGATGGCGGTGTCGGAAATGGAAATCCTGCTGCTGGCGGTGGAAGCGGCGACAGAACCAGAGGTGATTGCGCTGCGCGATGGCACACTGATCTTGTGGGGACTGGACAGTCCCGGCCTGAGCGAGGACGTGCGCAATCGCTTTCTGGGGCCTTACCTGGAAGCGATGGAGGCCTTGCGCGAACGACGGGCGCCGGTCGCCAGCTACATCAGTTTTCCGGGCAGCGATGAAGTTGTCAACGCGCTGCGCGTCGGGATGTGTCCAGATGACCCGGTTGTCTGCGCGCGCTGCACCACGCTGCATGACATGGGCGTCGCTGCCTGCGCCCCGATTGTACCGCTGGAAGACCGGCGCTTGTTCACAACCTGGCTTGAGGACGGCGAGCGCACAGGCCTGTGGATGAGCCGCCAACCGGTAGTGCGTAAGTTCTACCCGCACCCCGCGCAGCAGATCCTGTTCTTCTACGTGAACGTGGGCGGCGAAATCGGCCGCGTCGAGGTGCCGCAGTGGGTCGCGGACGATGCCGCGCTGCTGAATCGCGTGCATGCGCTCGTGGTGGATCAGTGCCGCCGCGGCCGCGGCTTCCCTCCCGCGCTCGTCGAAGCCCACGAGCAGGCCGTCATCAACACCGGCGACCGCCAGTTGGTTGAACGTTTGTTGGAAGAGGCATTGGCGCAGCAGCAAATTGTGTTGACGCGCTCGCTGAAAGATCGCAGCAAACGCGAGCGCAGCATCTAAGAACGCACAGCCTCTGGCGGGGCTGCCCGTTTAGGAAACAGCAACAGGAAAGAATTGTATGATGGAGCGTTGTGGCGAAATTATCGCAACTAATACCAGCAGCTTCGTGGCGGAAAGCTTCACGCTGCATCAGCCGCCGCCGCTGGGCAGCCTGGTGGAGGTGCAGCCGACCGCTGGACAGGCAACCTACGCGGTCGTCAGCTTCGGCAATACGGGCGGCCTCGACCCTGGCCGCCGCGTGGTGCGCCGCAGCACCGACGACGCTTTCGACGGCGCGATCTATCAGCATCACCCGCAGTTGGCAAAGACGCTGCGCACCGAGTTCACCGCGCTGCTGGTGGGATATCGCGATCCGCTTGGGCGTCTGCGCCAGCACTTACCCGCACAGCCGCCGCCGCTGCACTTTTCCGTCCTACCCTGTGAGCTGCAAACCGTGATCGCGTTTAGCGATCAGTTGACCTATTTTCGCCTGCTGCTGGCCGCGGAAGGCGAGCTGCCCGCGGAACAACTGCTGGCAGCCCACATTCGCCAGATTTACGCCGCACGCGGAAACGACCTGCCGTGGTTGACGCGCGCCGCCCGTGAAGTCTCCACGCTCTTGAAAACCGAGTACGATCGGCTGCTGACCCTGTTGTATGACATTGAACCATAGAGGCGCCGCATGTTGACAGCCGAGCGCCTCATGGCGCTGCTCAACCTGGAACCGCTGGCGGGCGAAGGCGGGTTCTTTCGACGCACGTATACTGGGCCGGAAATGCTGGAAACCGCAGCGGCTGGCCTACACGGCGGCCGTGCGATCTCCGGCGCGATCTACTATCTGCTTTTCGATGAGCACTTCTCTGCGATGCATCGCCTGCGCACCGATGAAGTTTATCACTTCTATCTTGGCGACCCGGTGCAACTGCTCCTGCTCCACCCTGACGGCGTCAGTCAAATCGTCATCCTCGGATCAGACTTGGAGGCAGGGCAACAGGTGCAATTCGTCGTGCCGGCCGGGGCATGGCAAGGCTCACGCGTGCGCCCCGGTGGACGGCTGGCGCTGATGGGCACCACGATGGCGCCGGCCTTCACGCCTGAAGATTTTGAGCTGGGCGAGCAGGCGCAGCTCTTGTCCGATTATCCTGAGCAGGCGGAACTCATCCTGGCGCTTACGCGCGCTTGAATGCCTGGCAGGCGGTCAACCCAAACAAGCGGGAAGCAGATGACTCACACATTGAGACAAGACCCTGAGACGCGAACCAATGACTTGGCGGCGTAGCGGCTTTGTGTGAGCAATCCTGGCTCGCTCTGCCACAATCGCACAAGTCAATAACAGAGACAGCCCATGCACATACCTGACCTCAATTCCTTGCTGGACTTTCACGGCCGCGTCGTCATCGTCACCGGGGGCAGCGGCGGTCTGGGCCAAGGCATCGCGCAGCGTTTTGCGCAGGCCGGCGCGCAGGTTGTCGTCCATTACCATGCCAACCGCGACGACGCGCAGGCTGTGGTGCGGCGCATCGAGGCCGCGGGCGGGCAAGCGGTGGTTGTGCTGGCCGATTTAACCCAGGCAGAACAAACAAGTAGCCTGGTGGCGCAAGCCGTGGCGTGTTATGGTCGGGTTGATGTGCTCATCAACAACGCGGGCATCTATCCCCAAGCCAGCTTGTTGGACATGCCTCTGGCGCAGTGGGAGGCCGTCATCAACGCCAACCTGCGCAGCGCGTTCTTGTGCACGCAGGCCGTGGCCAGGCAGATGATTCGACAGGGTGAAGGGGGCGCCATCGTCAACATCACCTCGATCGAAGCGGAAAACCCAGCGCCCCAACATAGTCACTACAGCGCGTCCAAAGCCGGGGTCTTCATGATGACGCGATCTGCGGCCGCCGAATGGGGCCGCTTCAACATTCGGGTCAATGCGGTGGCGCCAGGGCTGATCTGGCGCGAGGGATTGGAGCAGAGTTGGCCCGATGGCGTCGCGCGCTACCTGGCAGCCGCGCCCCTGGGCCGGCTGGGGCGGCCAGAGGATGTCGCCGATGCCTGTCTGTTCCTGGCATCGGCCGCCGCACGCTGGATCACCGGCGCCAGTCTGACGGTGGACGGCGGCGTGATGACGAACCAGGTCTACTAACGATTGATCATCATGCAGCGTATTGTGGTTGTAGGCACGAGCGGCTCAGGCAAGACAACCCTCGCTCGACGCCTGGCACTGGCCCTTCGGATACCGCACATTGAATTAGACGCCTTGCACTGGGAGGCAAACTGGCAAGAGGCGCCTGTGGAGGTCTTCCAGGCGCGCGCCCGCGCGGCGGTAGCCGCAGCTGCCTGGACGGCCGATGGCAATTACAGCGCGGTGCGCGATATCGTATGGGGTCGAGCTGACACCCTGGTCTGGCTTGATTATGCACTGAGTGTCATCTTGTGGCGCCTGGTGGGCCGCACCGTGCGACGCGTGGCGTTGCGCGAAGAACTGTGGAGCGGCAATCGCGAAACATTGGCCGCACAACTAGGCCGAGATTCGATCATCCTCTGGGCCTTGCGCACCTACCAGCGGCGGCGGCGGGAGATGCCGCTGCTCGTTCAGCAGCCTGCATACCGCCACCTCACCGTCATTCGCCTGCGATCGCCGCGAGAGGCGCAGCGTTGGCTGGCCGCGTGTCAGCCGCTCGACCCGACGCAGCGAGAGAGACGTGGGCCAGGGGCTCCTGGTTGAGCTGGCGCGTGCCCGATTCAGTCAGCAGCCGTCCTCTGCGTCGCTGATTCATGAGCGCCGCCGTCCGCGCTGGCCTGAGTTGGAAGGCGGAAGGTAAACGACGTGCCTTGACTTGGTGTGGACTGGAAGCCAATCTGTCCGCCAGCCTGTTCGACGATCTGCTTGCAGATGGCCAGGCCCAGGCCAGTGCCCTGGCGTGTCAGCGCTTTTGCGTTGTCCGCGCGGTAGAACTCACCAAAAATGTGCGGCTGCGCCTCGAGCGGGATGCCGATGCCGGTATCTGTCACTTCACCCACCAGGTTCCCATTGTCGCGCTGCAGACTGACATGCACATGGCCCCCCGGCGGCGTGTATTTGATCGCGTTGCTGATCAAATTCATCCATAGGCTCTTCAACTGGTCTGGATTGGCGCGCAGCGGCGGCAGATCAGCGCCAATTTGCGTCTCCAGGACAACCTGGCCGCTCTGCATCTGCGCGCGTAACGAATCCAAAACCCCGCCCAGGACTTCTTCGACCTTGAGAACTTCGATGCGGCTGCGGGCTCGCTCGCGCACGCGCCCCAGTTCCAACAGGTCGGCAATGAGAGCCAACTGCTCCATGGCGCGAGTTTCGGCGCGTTCCAAAATAGTGCGCTGCTGCTCGGCCGGCACATAGCCCTCCAAAATCAGCTTGAGGTAGCTCTGGATGGCAGCCACGGGCGCGCGCAGCTCGTGCGTCACCAACAAGGTAAACTGAGTGCGGGCAGCCTCGGCCTGTTCCAGGCGCACATTCAATTCGGTCAATTCCTGCGCGTGCGTTTCCAGCGCCTGGTTGGCGTGGCTCAACTGGGCATTGAGCAGCGTCAGTTGGTCGCGCTGCCCCTTGCACTCGGCGTTGGCCTCACGCAGCTGCCTGTTCAAATCCTTCATGCGCTCGGAGCGCGCTACGTAGCGCTGATTGCTCTGACGCAGCTCGCGATCTCGCTGGCGCAGGTGCTGCACAATACTCGATGTGAAGAAGGCTTCGAAAAAAGCGGTGGAAACCAGGCCAAACACCTTGGCGATCAGAAACGTATCGCGTTGGTGAAAGCCTTCGTCAATCAGGCCTGTCAGGTGAAAATGGGGGAGCACGCCATAGTATTCACCGGCGGTAAGGCCAGCGTAGAGCAGACTGCAGAGGCCCGCAAACCAAAAGGCCTCGCCTTGAGTCAGCAGCGCGCTGGCAAGGCCCACCAGAATCAGATAATAGAGATAGAAAGGGTTCTCGGCGCCGCCGGCCAGGTGCAGCAGCCAGGTCACGCACAGCATGTCCATGCCAATCTGCAGTTTGACCAACCACGTCGCCTGGCGAATCTCCTGGTCGCTCTGCGTGGCTCGGAGCACATACCGCCGGTAGCCCCAAATCAAGAGGTTATAGAAAGCGAGGGTTCCCACAGCCACCAGCAGCCCGCCGATGGGCAGGACGCCGGGCAGGCGCAGACTGCTGATCGCGATAATCAGCAGCGTCGAGCCTACGGCGATCCACCGCAGCCGCACCAGCCAATCAATACGATCGCCCAATTCCTGGCGAAAGGACGTAAACAGCGTCGTGACCCGTGAGATTGACACGACAATTCCTCCTGCCTCAGCCGGGGGTTACTGTGGTACGTCGAAATAACGATTGATCGCTGCCAGCGCGTTTTGCAGACTCGCCTCGGCAATGATACAGGTGACGGTTGAAATGGAAGTGCTGATGGCCTCGATGTTGATGCCGGCCTGCGCCAAGGCCCGAAACATGGTTGCGGCAATGCCAGGGCGCTCACGGAAATCAGGGCCAAAAATGGCAATGCTGGCGGCCCGGCTATCGTGGACGATGCTGCGCGCCCGCACATCGCGGGTGGCCTCTTCTACCACGCGCAGGGCCTCGGGCAGTTCATCGCGCTGAATACAGAGCACGAAATGATCCTGCTGGTTCAGATCAATGCACTGAATGATGAAATCTACATTGATCCGAGCATCACCCAGGGCGCCCAGAATCGCAGCCGCCACGCCTGGCTGGTCTGGCAGGCCAATGACACTGATGCGAGCGAGGGTTTGGTTCTTGAGAATGCCGCCAATACGCGTTTTTGCATTCATGCTGGCCTCATTTGTTAGGCTGGTGTCAACACAGCCGTGAGCAATTGATTCACCTTGTCGCGTAGTTCCCGTGGGTTCACCGGCTTGGATAAGAAAGCATCAATATGAATATAGTCGGACATGGGGAACAGGGCTGCGTAATCGGTGTTGGCAATGGATGTCACCATGATAATCGGCACGTGGCGCAAATCGGGGTCATCGCCCATGCGTTGGCTCATGGTCAGGCCATCGAGGACGGTTGACATGATCACGTCGAGGATCACCAGGTCAGGCTGCTCTCGCACCACCTGGCGCATTCCATCGGCGCTGCTGCTGGCGCTCACCACCTGATGTCCATCCACGGACAGCACCGTACGCATCACTTCCACAAAATCGGGATCGTCATCTACCACCAGAATTTTGCTCATGCGGTCTTCCTCCGTCGGTCTTTCCTTCTCGGTAGTTTTCTCAGCTTGCCTCAATGGGCGCGCATGTGGGCGCGAAACTCATCTGGGAAGTGCTGCAGCAGCGTATGGACAGGGTTCGCCATCCCGGTCCCCATCGGGCAAAACGTGATGCCGTTGATGCCCTGCGCCAGGCGCTGCAGATTCTCCAGGTCAGTCGGCGACGCGGCCGACGATGTGAAACGGGTGAGAGACTCTAGCAGCCGATAACCGCCAATGCGGCACGGCACGCATCCGCTGCACGACTCGTGAGCAAAAAAAGCCACGGTGCGCCGCGCCACTTCGACCATGTCTGTGGTGTCATCCATCACGATGATGCCGCCAGTGCCAAGTTGGGTGCCGATGGCTTCCAGACCCTCGAAGGACATGGGCACATCGAGGTGCTGCGGCAGCACCAGGTTGGTGGACACGCCGCCGGGAATGACGGCCTTGATCGTATGTCCGTGGCGGACCCCGCCAGCGTATTCGTCAATGATCGTACGCAGCGGCGTACCCAACGGCAGCTCATAGATGCCTGGCCGATTCACATGCCCACTGATGCAGAAGATCTTGGGACCGCTGCTCTTCTCCGTGCCAATGCTGGCGTACCATTCGGCGCCATTCAGGATGATGTGCGGCACATTGACCAGAGTTTCCACATTCTGAACCACCGTGGGCTGACCCCACAAGCCGACCTGCACCGGATAAGGCGGCTTCAAGCGCGGCTCGCCGCGTTTGCCCTCCAACGATTCAAGCATGGCCGTCTCTTCGCCGCAGATGTACGCGCCCGCGCCGCGGTGCACAGAAATGTCCAGGCTAAAACCGCTGTTCAGGATGTTTTTGCCGAGCAAGCCATACTGATACGCATCGGCGATTGCCTTGATCCAGCGTTTGATGCCCAGGAAAAACTCGCCCCGAATATAGACAAAAGCGCGCTGCGCCCGAATGGCATAGGCGGCAATGATAACACCTTCAATGATCTGGTGCGGGTCGCGTTCAACAATCGCGCGGTCCTTGAAGGTGCCTGGTTCTCCTTCGTCCGTGTTCACAGCCAGATAGCGAACGATGTCGTCGCCTTTTGGCACGAAACTCCACTTCAGCCCCGTGGGAAAACCAGCGCCCCCACGCCCGCGCAGGCGCGAACGCTTCACGAGGTCAATGACCTCGTCGGGTTTCATGGTCAACGCCTTGCGCACCGCCTGGTAGCCGCCATGATCGAAGTAGGTGGTGATTTTTTCTGAGTTCGGCAGATGAATGTTACGCGTCAGAATCGGTTGCCACATGCCAGCACCCCCTTATGCGGCCGTGTCCGTTCGGCTGCGGCATCAACTCTCGTTCAAGCGATCAAGCAGCGCATCGAGGCTGCTTGGCGTCAGATTTTCAACCAGCTCATCATTGACGCGCAGAGCTGGCGCGGTCCCACATGACGCTAAACACTGCACCCGTTCCAGCGCAATGCGGCCATCAGGCGTGGTTTCACCAGGGCGGATACCCAACTTGCGGCCGATGTAGTCCGCGACCTGATCTGCGCCGTCGCGCAAATAGCACGAGAGGCCATCGCACACCTGGATCACGAAGAGGCCGCTCGGTTGCGTGCGAAACAGGCTGTAAAACGAAGCCGTGGAATAGACGTGCCCCACTGGTAGATCAAGGCGACCAGCCACCTCTTCGATGGCCGCTGGCGTCAGATAGCCATGCCGCTCCTGGGCCAAATACAGCGCTGTCAGGAGCATGGATTGGCGCACAGGATCACCCAGGCGGGCGCCGCGCCTGGCAACGTCCAGCCGATGCGCGCCGGCCGTCGTGGACGACGGCGAGGCCGCTGCAGCATTATCTCGCGTAGTCGGCGCCATACAATCACCTCATTCCTAATTCACAGCCCTGGCGGCTGACGGTCTCCGTTGCACGCCGATTTATGAGACAGGCGCGCGATGAACGTCAACGAGTCGTTGCCTGAGCAAACGCTCAACATTTTCCAATATGACAGTGGGTTGGATGGGCTTCGTTAGGAAGGCATCAATCGCGTCCGCCGGCACATCGGACAACAGGGCATGCGCCGGTTCGCGCAACACAGCCGATACCAGGATGAGTGGAACGGGGTCTAAACGCGAGTCTTGGCGAATCTCCTGCACCAAACTCAGACCCTGGAAAGCGTAAGACATCATGGCATCCAGGATGATGAGATCAGGCTGTTCGCTTTGCAGCAGCGCGGCGCCATCACGCGCGTTGCCAGCGCAGCGTACGCGGTAGCCGTGCGACTCCAGAATTATGCGCAGGTATTCCCGAAAATCGCTGTCGTCATCAATGACGAGAATGTGTGGAGACGCGATCATGGTCTCCTCGCTATCCTTGTGCCATCATTACTTGAGCAACTCGTCAACCTTGCGCAGCAGTTCGCTCGGATTGACTGGTTTACTGACCCATGCGTCCATGTGCACGCGATCTTCGAGCGGAAACAAGCCCGCATGGGGAGTCTCAGCAATCGAAGAGACCATGATGATGGGCAAGTAGCGCAGCTCAGGATCGGCCGCCAGTTTTTCGCTGACCATGTAGCCGTCAAGGACCGTTGACATCATGATGTCCAAAATCATGAGGTCCGGCTGCGCCGCAGTCACTTGCTGCAAGGCTTGCGCACCATTGGCCGCCGTAATGACGGCATAGCCGCGGCTGGTCAAGATCGTGCGCATGATCTCAACGAAGTCGGGGTCGTCATCCACAATCAAAATGGTCGCCGACGCCATTGTCGCCTCCAATCACAAACAGATCAGCCTTCATCTGGGCCGCTTCTGGTGATTGCCCAGAGATCTGACGTTTGGTCAAACGTCTATTCAGTTTACCACGCTCGAACCTTCCGCCATATGACTTGCATCATAGGCTGACTTTGTTCCATCTGTTACAATCAAACGTGAGCAGGTAGTCCTGCACATCTCCCACTTCCATCGTCGGGCAATGGCGCCCGGGGGGGCACAGATTCGGAGGGTGAGGGATGTTGGGGTCTCCAGGAGCACGGGTCTTGGAGGCCCTTTTTTTGTTGCCCGCGGCGCGATCGGGTTGACACGGGTTATCATTTAAGGTATGATTCGCTGCATGGACGCACAAACGCCCGCCTTTACTGCATGAGGAAACAATCATGACGTTAGCCGCTCAAACTGTTACGCGACCGCGCACCAGGTCACGCCAGGCGCAAACGCAACCTGCCGGTGAATGGCCGCGCGATATTTTGGAAGCGTTTAGCCGCCATCCTGGCCCCTATACCCTAGATGATGTCACCGCAATTCTGGGCGAGGAGCCGGTCGAGCTCTTGAATGGCTGGCTGGTGAGGCAGGAAATGACCGACCTATTCGAACGACGCGTGGTGAGCAATCTGCAGAGCGCCCTCGACCTGGCTGCACGCGAAGCTGGCTTTGGTCAGGTGATGGGCGATCAAACAGAGTGCTTGTTGTCCAACGGCAGTGTTGTGAAACCAGACATTGCGCTCGTTTCCTATCAGCGCCTGGCGGCGGCCGTCCCGATGGGGCCGCTGCTGCGCCCCACGATGATCGGCAGTCCCGAACTGGTGATTGAAGTCCGATCTCCGTCGAATCGCCG
The DNA here is from genome assembly GCA_044228345.1 of Anaerolineae bacterium. Classification (GTDB taxonomy): domain Bacteria; phylum Chloroflexota; class Anaerolineae; order SSC4; family Amarolineaceae; genus Amarolinea. The sequence goes on from JBGAVB010000052.1 coordinate 10,400, forward strand.
CACACAAGAGGAGTTCAAGCGCTCGCTCTACTTCACCAACGGCACAAAACTTGTCTGGGATGTTGACGATCGGCGGCAGCAGATTTGGGTCTATCGCGCCGAACATCCAGACAGACCCATCCACCTCAAGCTGCATGACACACTCGATTGTGAACCCTTGATCCCTGGCTGGCGTCGGCAAATGGCAGACCTCTTTGCGGACCGTGTCTCGGCCAAAACCCTGGCCGGTGAGGTCGCCGTCAAATGGGCTGCCGAAGGCAAGGCGCAGGGCATCGCCGAAGGCAAGGCGCAGGGCATCGCCGAAGGCAAGGCGCAGGGCATCGCCGA
>JBGAVB010000053.1:0-7802 GCA_044228345.1 Anaerolineae bacterium
GATTCTGCAAGGGCTGTATGAGGCCATCGCCAGCGAACATTCCGCACGCATGGTTGCCATGCGCAACGCGACCGATGCAGCCAACGACCTGATCGGCGAACTGACCCTGAGCGCCAACAAGGCGCGCCAGGAAAAGATTACCAAAGAACTAATGGACATTGTGGGCGGCGCCTCTGCCTTGGCGCAGGCGAGCACCTAGATCAATTTTGATCCTGATGCCGTGACCGGAGGATAATGATTTATGGGAAATAACGGAACGCGAGTCGAAGGTAGAATCCTCGCGGTAGTCGGGCCGGTGGTAGACGTCGAATTCCCGCCTGATCAACTGCCGGAAGTTTACGATGCGGTGGAAATTCCGATGGGCAGCGGCCCAGCCCTCGTCTGCGAAGTGCAGCAGCACCTGGGCGATGGTCGTGTGCGCGCCGTTGCCATGTCGAGCACCGACGGCCTGCAGCGCGGCATTCCCGTGCACAACACGGGCGCCCCGATCAGCGTGCCAGTTGGCCCCGACACGCTGGGCCGCATCTTCAATGTTCTCGGCCAGCCAATTGACCTGAAGGGCGATGTCAAGGCCGCCACCTACTACCCCATTCATCGCCTGGCCCCGCAGTTCGTCGAGCAGTCTACGCAGACCCAGGTTTTCGAGACTGGCATGAAGGTCGTTGACCTCATCGCACCTTTCACCAAGGGCGGTAAGACTGGCATCTTCGGCGGCGCTGGCGTAGGCAAGACGGTCATCATCCAGGAACTGATTCACAACATCGCCAAGTTCCACAGCGGCTATTCGGTGTTTGCGGGCGTGGGCGAACGCTCACGCGAGGGTAATGACCTCTATCACGAAATGAAGGATTCGGGCGTGCTGCCGCAGACCGTGATGATCTTCGGCCAGATGAATGAGCCGCCCGGCGCGCGCCTGCGCGTGGGCTTGACTGGTGTGACCATGGCGGAATACTTCCGTGACGAGGGCCGCGATGTGCTCTTGTTCATTGACAACATCTTCCGCTTTGTGCAAGCAGGCTCTGAAGTGTCGGCCCTGCTCGGCCGTATGCCCAGCGCCGTCGGTTATCAGCCGACCCTGGGCACGGAGATGGGCGAGCTGCAAGAGCGTATCACATCCACCAAGACCGGATCCATCACCTCGATGCAGGCCATCTACGTGCCGGCCGACGACTACACCGACCCGGCCCCGGCCACCACATTTGCACACCTGGACGCGACCATCTCACTGGAGCGCGCCCTGGCTTCGCAGGGTCTCTACCCGGCCGTGGATCCGCTGGCCTCGACCAGCCGTATTCTGGACCCGCTGATTGTGGGCAAGGAGCACTACGACGTCACCCGCGGCGTGCAGCGCACCTTACAGCGCTACCGCGATCTGCAAGACATCATTGCCATCCTCGGCGTCGAGGAATTGAGCGAAGATGACAAGTTGGTCGTGGCGCGTGCGCGCCGCATCCAGCGGTTCCTGACGCAGCCCATGCACGTCGCTGAGCAGTTTACCGGTCAGCCCGGTGCGTATGTCAAGATCGAAGAGACCGTACGGGGCTTCAAAGAGATCCTGGAAGGCAAGTACGATACGCTGCCGGAGCAGGCGTTCTACATGGTGGGCACCATCGAGCAGATGGTGGCCAAGGCGCAGACCCTGAGCGGCGGTTGAGCGGAGGCCATTATGCCGATTCGCTTTGAGTTTGTGGCGCAGTCTGGTCGTGTTTTCAGCGACGACGTAGATATGGTGATCGCGCCGGGCGCCGATGGCGTGCTGGGCATTCTGCCCAAACATGCGCCGTTGATGGCGCTCATTCAGCCGGGGAAGTAGTGATCAAAAAGGCTGGCAGCCCAGACCGCTTCTTCTCTGTGGCTGAAGGTTTCATCGAAGTGCGGCCGGACAAAGTGGTGCTGCTGGCGCGTTCGGGCGAATCCGCGGAGAACATTGACGCCGCACGGGCTGAAGAAGCGCGCCAGCGCGCCGAAGAGTGGTTGACGAGCCATCCGAAGGGGGCCGAACGTCGCGAAATGATGGAAGCTGCACTGCGGCGCTCCATCATGCGGCTGCGTATCGTACAAAAACGCAGCGCAACGCACACCTCGGCGGCTCATTTCCGAGATTCGAACAACAACAACTAGTAACTCACAAAGGGCGCTTGCAGCAGCAAGCGCCCTTTGTTTATGGCGCATCAATTCGTATGGTTGGCGTGAAAGGAGTGAAACCATGCAACGACTTAATCCCATAACACCTGGCGAGCTGTTGCGCGAGGAGTTCCTGGAGCCAATGGGCATCTCGCAGTATCGCTTGGCAAAGGAGATCGGCGTGCCCGCGCAGCGGATCAGCGACATTGTCATGGGTAAGCGCGCCATTACGGCGGATACCGATCTGCGACTGTGCCGCTTCTTTGGCCTGTCCAATGGCTACTGGCTTCGAGCGCAGGCGGCGTATGATACAGAGGTGGCTGAGGGTGCGCTCTCGGAAACGCTGGCGAAGATCAAGCCCTGGCAGGGAGCGCCATCTCGTGTAGGCCATGTGGCCTGAGAATTGCTAAACGTGGTTATGCCTTTGTGAAGTGTCGCCCTCCTCCTTCGTAGACGGCCAGATGAACCGGAATACAGGTTACGCACGCCGCCGGTCATTGTTGGCATAGTACCTCTTTCTACGCTCTCTGTCCCCACCTATTCCCATTCGGACACTCGATTCAATCGCGAAGGAGGAAGATCATGCTCGATCTGCGAGTAGCCACACTCACTGTCGTGAAGAAGGCGGACCATATTGGACGTGACGAGCCGATGCTGTGGACGATGTTCATCGTGCTCAGCCTGGACACCATCAACAGTCACCAGTTCGTGGTTTCAACAGACCCCATTGCTGGAAAACTGGGCAAAGCCGGCAAGGGCGACCAGGTGCCCGTACCGGCAGCCGTTGGTCATTTTCACAGCAACGCGCCTGGTATTGGCATGATTGGCGTCGCGACCATTGCTTTTGACAACGATCTGCGCACCAATCAGCAGATTCGCGATGGCTATGCGGCAGGCGCCGCAGCGCTCAACCAGGCCATCGTGGACCACTTTCCCCGGCATGGTTTCGCGCCGGTGGAGGCCGCGGAACAGGCCGAGATTCAGGCCAAGATACGAGCCGCGGTCAAGGATGCCTTTCTCTCCGACAGCGTCCTCCTCACCGTGTTCGGGGGCAAGCCGCTCGGCGGCGACTCGTTCACGCGTGTCCTGACAGAGGACACGATCAATCAGAGTTTTTCATTGACGATGCGCGCCAAGCATGACTGGGCTATCTATCGCGTCGATGGACAACTCCAGTTCCAGCGTTAAGCCCATTTCCACAAAAGACCTCGTACAAGGTAGGGCGAATGCTACTCACACAGTCAAGAACCAAACATATCAACACCGTCACCCACGAAGGCAAAGTGCTGATTGTGGCCACGGTGGTTGAAAATGGCGCAGCCACACTCCACTATACCGTCAAGCAGGACGGCTTCGAAGACAGCGCGCTGCAGAACCCCAGCGGCAGCGGCTGGGAGGCGTTCAAACCGCTGGAATTGCCCAACGATCGCGTCGGCGACGCGTCGGTCGCGGCCATGGAGCAGGCCGAATTGACCGACAAACAGGGCAAATACCTGCTGCGCTCGATCTACGACAGCGCCGCGTTGACCGCCGACGCGCCAGTGCAGCTTGTCTCGCACGACGGTCATCTCTATCTCTTCCGCCAATCCACGCGCAGCACGCTGTTGGTGGATCGTTTTGTGCTGGACGGCATGACCAACACGCTGACCCCCAAGCTGGAAGTGCGCTTCAAACGCAGCCGCCAACGGCACGCCCCGCTCAAAGCCATGAAGATCAACAGCGGCGGCCAGATGGAATCGCTCGATTCGCTGGACTTCCGAGACATGCAGAATCGGCCTTTCACTGAGCCGACCACGGAGCTTTGCCCCGAGCTGCTCAGCCAACTGCAGAACGGCTGGTTCGGCGTGGTTGTCACCCCGACCAATGAACAAGAGAATTACCGCTGGCACATCTTCGCCCACAACCGCAGCAGCGGCAAGGTTGATCTGGTGACGCTGCGCGCGGGCAGCGACCAGCTCTTCGACCTGCAAGACTATTGGTTTCGCACGATAGACCCCATCACCGACCAGGTGCAGTACGAGAGCATCCCCGGCCTCATCCACCGCCAGCTAGAGCTGCAGGACAGCGCTGGCGCGCCGTTGGCCATCGCCAACGGGCTGGCGGCGATCACCTATGACGTGCAGCGGGAGCAGCAGACCCAGAATGGGCCGCAGCTGATGCGCGACGCCAGCAAGGTGCTGCTGGCTGTGCCCACGGCCGCGGGCACCGCGACCCTCAGCTTTGCGATTGGCGTGGATGGACGCCTGGCGCAAATTGCCGGCGACAGCAAAGACGAGCTGCTGCGCAGCCAGGAGCGCGAGATCTTGCTGCCGCTCAACCTGCTCGACAACATTCGGGCGGTGGGCGACAGTACGGCTGCACCGGCTGGCGTAATCACCGGCATGCGCCGCTCTGACGATGACGACAGCGCCGATCGGGTGCGCGTGCAGGTGAGCGCCGATGATAAGCAAGCGGTAAGCAAGCTCAAGAGCGGCGACACGGTCAAACTGACCAACACCACGAGCTATAACGGTCTTTACCGGGTTGCAAAGGCCGACGACGGCAGCTTCGTCATCGAAGCGCCCTTCAAGTACGGCGAGCTGGGCGACTGGGAGAAGGTGGAGGAAGAAGAGAGTGGACTGATCTTCGACGGGATGCTGACGGGCTATGAAAAAGCCGACGACGGCAAGCTCAGAGTTCACGCGGTCAACCACGGCCTGGCGGCCGGCGACCTGGTGCAGATCGTGGGCGACGGCGATTACAGCGGCGAATACCCGGTGCTTCAGCACGATGAAGGCAGTTTCACGATCGAGCGGCCCTGGGCGGGCGGCGAGGCGGTCAACGTCAAGCTGGAGTCGCGCAAGCGCCGCGGCCTCGTGCTAGACGGCAAGCGGGACTGGATCGCAGCGCCTTTTTCGCAGCCCATCAATCTCAGCGCGGGCTTCACGGTGGAGGCCTGGGTCAAGCTGAACAGCGACGCCGATCAGACGGTGTTGGCGACTCAGGCGGAGACCAAAGCGGGCGTCGCGGCAAGCCAGGCTGCCGCCACCGCGACTTTGGCGCTGCGCAGCGGCAAGTTCACCGTTGCCATCACCCGCCCAGTGCTGGGACGCACCAGCGCGCTGCGGATCGAATCCGCGGCGCCGGCGCCGCTGCGCGAATGGGTGCATGTGGCGTGCACCTTCGACGGCAAGGCGCTGCATCTGCTGGAAAACGGCGCGGTCACGGCCACGGTCACGGTCGAGGAGCTGAATCGCAAAGCCAGAAGCGGCCAGGATGCGCTGGCGAAGCAACTGGAGAAGGAAGCTGCCGATCTGCGGGCTGCCTACACCGCCAACCCCAAACACCCCGCCAACTACTGGTTCCGCATGGCGCTGCGCGCCGATGACAAGGTTGTGACTGCCGGGCTGGAGGCCAGTTTGAGCCGGGACCAGGTTGATCACCGCGCCGAGCAGCTCTGGCGTTTGGAGCCGCAGGGCGATGGTTCTTTTGCCATTCGCAACAAGGCGACCAACCGCGTGCTGGACTATGTGATGGCCGATCGCCCCGTGCAGCAGACTGAATGGCGCAACGCCGATAGCCAGAAATGGACGTTGGAAGCTAACGCCAACAATTTCTACACCTTCCACACCAAGCTCGACGGCAAGGTGCTGGACGGTTATCTCGGCGGCTTCATTGTGGGCAACCCCTGGCCGGCGGACATGGTCAACGCCCACTGGCAGCAGTGGCGGCTGGAAGCCGTGGGGCGGGCGTTGGCCCTAGAAATCCAGGCCGCGCTGGATATGCTGCAAGGCAAGGGCAATCAGCGCAAATCCAGTTTCAGTCTCAGCGTCAGCGCCCTCAGCCTGGCAGCGGCGCCTCAAATCAAGGCGGGCAAGGTGCAGCCGGCCGACCTGCTGCAAGGGCAATTAGCGGATGCGCGACTCTGGACGATCGGTCGGAGCGACAAGGCGATTGCCGACGCTATGCACCTGCAGTTGACCGGCCGCGAGGTCGGGCTGGCGGGTTACTGGCGGTTAGGCGGCATCGCCCTGGAAGAGGACGGCAGCCAGCACGCGTTCGATTTTTCGGTCAACGCCAATCACGGCGTGGTGCAGGGCGCGCCCTATGCCGGCGGCGTCACCCTGGGCCGCACCCTGCGCGACGGTAAGACAGACGCGGTCAAGTTCAGCAACGACGATCTCTTCGCCGTGCGCGAGGGCGCGATCTACATCGAGAGCTTTGAGTTCCGCACCGACAAGCCGGTTGATCCCATGAACGCCGATGGCAAGAAGGGCGTCATCTTTGCGCCGTCGCTGTGGGGACGGCTGAGCCGCAGCGCAGCGCAGAAACTAAGCTTCGCCCCCATGCAGGAGAACTTCCAATTCGAGGATATCGGCGACGGCTGGCAGCGCGCCAGCTGCCGCTTCATCATCCCCGAAGGCGTGCGCCTGCTGCGCTGCTTCGAGGCGGCAGGCGTGGCGGGCGACTGGAGCACGCTGGAGGTGCGCCGCCATGCGCTTAAGTTGGTCTCCGACACGGTGACGAAGAGCGCGATCGTCGAACCGGCCAAACTGCCCGCGCTGACAAGCTCGTTAGCCAACCCTGCCCAACCCGCCGAGCTGCTGCGCGAACTCGACAGCAAGGAAAGAGAAGAAGCGCCGCTCGTCACGCGCCAGAAGGAGCTGGAGCGGTTGCTGGGCGACATCGCCAACCGCAACGAAACCGAACGCCGCCGCAACGACTATCAAAACCTTGTGCAGTCGCTGACCTGGGCGCGCGACGCGCGCCAAAGTGAATACGATGCGGCGCTGGCAAGCCCGCCCACGGGCGAGGTGAAGAATACGCGGGACGGTCAGCAATACGATGTGGATTACACCCACCTGGACTGGCACATCCATACGGCCAGCGTCGAGGCGCCGCCCGGGAAGCGGGTGACGGGGATCCAGTTCTACAAGTTGAGCAGCCGCCTGGCCGTCAAGATTCGCTGTGCGAATGCCGATGGCTCCGGCGAGGAATGGGTCGTCAACGAGAACCTGAACGGCAATGCCGCTGATCACCAGGACTGGATTGACACCGCGCCCGTCAAATGTCCCAAGGACAAGGTGGTGACCGGGGTGCAGCTGTACAAAAAGGGGAACCGCAGCGCGATCAAGATTCGCTGCAGCTATCCCTGGGGCGGGGGCGACGAATGGGTGCTGAACGATGCGGATGCCGGTTTCTTCCGCTCACGCCGCAGCGAACAGAACGACTTTATTGACATGGCGCCCGTAATCCTGGGCGCGGATCAGGTCGTCTCTGGGGTGCAAATCTACCAGAAGGGCAATCGCTTTGCCCCGCTGGCGACCTATTACAGCACGGCGGAGATCAACCAGGCCAGATATGCACTGGACTCAGCGAACGCCCAGCTGGCGGTGGCCCAGGCGGAACTCAACCGCCTGAACCAGGCGCTTGGCAGCAGCGACAGCCAGCGCCAGCAGTGGCAGGCTGAGCTGGACAAGATCAACGGCGAGCTCGTCCAAGTCCGCCAGCGTATGGCCGAAGTGACGACCAGCTATCTTGGCTTGATCGCCGCGGCCAACAACACGGCCCAGGCCATGCCCGACTTGCCCGACCAGAAAGACCCGCGCGGCCTGCAAGTGCAGGGCGCGCTGCTGCCCTTCGCCGTGTCTGCCACCCGCCTGCACGCCATGGAAAGCTGCGCCGGCCGCGTCACCCTC
>JBGAVB010000053.1:7812-8196 GCA_044228345.1 Anaerolineae bacterium
ATCTGCGGCAGACCCATTATGACGCCGCCTACGACGCTGATGGCAAGGGCGAGGAGTGGCTGCTCGATGGCTACCGCGCCGCCCTGGCGCTGGATGGGCGCGGCGCGGCCCTGCCCTTACCTGCGCCCGTCTTTGCCGACCTAAGCAACCAGGTCACGATTGAGTTCTGGGCCAAAGGCGGCAGCGATCTGCCCACGGTGAACGCCCTGCTGGGCGCGTTGGACAGCGGCGGCAACCGCCGCCTGTGCATCCAACTGCCCAACGAGAAGGGCGAGGTGGTCTGGGAAGCCGGTCAAAAACAGGGCAACGGCGCCATTGACAGCCTGGTCAAAGCGGCCGACGCGGGCCTCTACCGCGGGCGCTGGACGCACTGGGCCTTCATCA
>JBGAVB010000053.1:8206-10705 GCA_044228345.1 Anaerolineae bacterium
GGAGCGTCCGACATCCAGGGGCGCCCGGTGGACCAGCCGCGCCTGGTGCCGCGCCAGGCAGGCCTGTTCGTCTTCACCGCACTCGGCTCACGCGGGATCAGCCAGGCGGCGCTGGGCGGCTTTCCAAACCAACGTCCCAACTGGCACGGGCAGCTGTGCGAGCTGCGCATCTGGAACGTGGCGCTGGACGAGCGGGAGATCGAGGCCAACAGCGTACTCACGCTCAGCGGCAACGAGCCGGGGCTGATCGCCTATTATCCGCTCAACGAAGCGCAGGGCGACCTGGCGCGTGACCACAGCGGGCGCGGCCAGGCCTTCAGTGTCGCCGGCGGCGCGTGGGCGCCCTGCACCGCGCCGATCGGCCGGCTGCAGCGCTTCCCTCTCGTGCTGCTCGGCCCACGCGCGTCATTCGATGGAACCAACGCCATCACGCTGCCGCAGATGACCCCAGACTTCAGCGAGGGCATCTCCATCGAAGCGCGCGTGCGTTTCGATCAGTTCCGCAGTTGGTCGCGTATCATTGATCTGTGCGACGCCGCCAGGGAGAAGACCATCCTGCTGGCGAACAAAGAAAACAGCCGGCGTCTCATCTTCCAAGTCCACCGGGGCGGCGGTGTTGTCTCGACCCTGGAAGCCTCAACGGACCTGCCGCAGGGGCAATGGGTGCATGTGGCCGCCGTCATCGAGAAGGATGGGCAGGGGCATCTCTACCTGGACGGCGTTGAGGTCGCCGCGGGCAAGATGGAACTGCCCGAGCGCGTGGCGCGCGTCTACAACTACCTGGGCAAGGGCAGTTGGGGCAACCCGCTGTTCCAGGGTGAAATGGAGGCGGTGCGGCTCTACACCTACGCGCTGAGCGGCCAGGAAGTGAAAGGACTGATGCAGGGCAGCTTCGAGGCCGCGGTCATCTGCGCCGAGTACAGTCGCGTGCGCGTGGATGCCCAACGGCGCAAGTCGGTGATGATGCTGCGCGGCCTGGCGCTGCCCAGCCTGGGCGGACTGCGGCTGCTGGACGAGCAGCGCATCGAAGAGCTGGAGATGCAGTGGATCGGCAACGCCCAGATCAAGCCGACGTTGATCGGCTACATCGAAGGCGCGCCGCCGCTGCCCAGCGAAAATCTGACGGAGGAACAGGACTACAACGGCGCGACCGCGGTGGAGTTGATCCAGTCGAGCGATGTGGAGTACAGCTGGACGCGCGAGCAGGACGTCAGCCTGGGCGCAGAGGCCTCGCTGTTCGTCGGCGTGGATGCTAAGGTGAGCGCCGGCATCGGCGTCGAGACGGAGCTGTTGAGCACACGGGCCGGCATGAATGTGGCGACCAACTTCGCCTACCACTGGCAGAACGCCAGCACGGTTGGGGCCAGCCACAGCCTGATGAGCAGCGACCGCCTGGAGCTGCGCGGCATGCAGGAGGCTGAGGCGCGCTTTCCGCACCTGGGGCAGCGCTTCATCCCGAAGAATATCGGCTACGCGCTGGTGGTGAGCGGGCTGGCAGACATATTCGTAAGCAAGCTGCGCCGCAGCGGGCGCATGATCGGCTACCAGGTCTTGCCCGTGGAAGGCGTGCCGCTTGACGTCAACACGATCACGTTCCTGATCAACCCGGCCTACACCATGGCGGGCAGCCTGGATGGGATGACCGGCAGCCATGCCACCAGCGACCGTTTCTTCCGGCACGTGCCGGAGATGCGCAGCCAGTACGGCTCGCTTTATCCCGCCAGCTACTTCCGTCTCAAGGAAGCCTATGACCTCAAGGCGCAGATTGATGAGCAGGACAAGCTGCACCAGGCTTACTTCAACCAGTTCAACGCCGGACTGGTGGACGAAAGCTCGCTGGACCGGCAGGTGGGGGGCGCGGCGTCTACCGAAGACGTGGTAGGTGTGCGCAGCCAGGATCGCAATGACAGCCGCGTCGAACAGGAGATGCGCGAGCTCGACAAAAAGATCGAGGACGCGGAAGGCGAGCTGGCCGCGCTGCAGCGGCAGATGCCGGCCAACCAGGCCGAAATCGCCAAGAAACAGAAAGAGCTGGACGACCTGAAGCAGCAGAAGCGCGAAAAAGAGCAGGCGGGACGCACCGAGGCCGGGGAGCAGCGCCAGGCCGATATCGCCAAGGCGCACACAGATCTCTCGGCCCGCGCCAATGCGTCGGACAGCTTTGCGAGCTGGCAGATCAAGATGCAGAACCTCCAGGTGCGGGCCGGCAAGCGCAACATCGTCAACACCTACGTCTGGGATGGAGACGGCGGCTTTCACGCGGAGGAGCAGCAGTTTGCCAGCACAGTCGAACATTCCATCGGCGGATCGTTCGACTTCGGCTTTGGCATTGGGGGCGAAGGCGCGTTTGCCGTCAGCGGCGTCGCTGTCATACACCGCGACGATGTTGTCGTGGCGGAGTTTCGCCGCGGCCTGGGCTTCCGCTTGAAATCGACGGACGAGTGTCGGGTTTTCTGCCTTGTCTTTCGGCAGGACTTTCAGCGCGACATCCCGGCGAAG
>JBGAVB010000054.1:0-10671 GCA_044228345.1 Anaerolineae bacterium
TCGCCTGCTGCGGTGGAGCGAGGCCGAAGCCGTGGACGCAGCGCCGGGCGCTCTGCTGAACCGGCCTGAGCCAGGCGCGTTGTTCGACGATGCACCGCCGCTTGTCAGCACCGCGCGCGCGCTCAAGAGCCTGGAAAGCGGCTTCATCGAGCATCTCTATCGCACGCAGGCGTTTAGCGTTTGGTATAACCCCATGCTCAAACTCTATTCCAAACCGGCGGAGCGGCAGCGTGAGTTCATCATTCGCTGTCAGCAGGCCGCCCGCGAAGCGCGTGACGCGGAAGTGGACGCCCTGGCGCAGCGGTACAATGCCCAAATCGCGCGCCTGCAAGCCAGACTCTATAAGCAGCAGCGCACGTTGATTGAAAACGAAACCGCGGCGACGGCGCTCAACCGCGAGAAATGGGTAACTATCGGCGAAACCGTGGTCGGCGCGCTGTTGGGCAGCCGGCGCACGCGCGTCATCTCCACCACCATGACCAAGCAGCGCCTTGCCGATCAAGCGCGCCTGGATGTGGTGGAAGGCCGGCAAACCGTCGAAAGCCTGCGCAAGCAGATCAGCGATTTGCAGGCGCAGAGTCAGCGCGCCGCCGAGGCCATTACGGCGCGCTGGACAGCCACCCTGGATGACATCCAGGAGGTCAAGATTACGCCGCGCAAGACGGACGTCGGGGTGCGTTTGGTGGCCCTGGCCTGGCTGCCGGTTTGGGAGGTCACCTACACAGACCTGGCGGGGCAAATTCGCAGCGAACGTGTGGAGGCGTGGCGCGGGTGACCCCGCCTCATCACCTGGCGACGGCGCTTTTGCGCAAAGCGAGGCGGCTGGCGAATAAAAACGGAGGCTGGATTTCTCCAGCCTCCGTTGCGCATGAGGTACAGCCTGCTCGTGAGTTGCGAGGGATGGGGGAAAACAAAGACAAGTCAACTGCTTGCTTTGGGTAGTCCAGGCGCCGCTGCGCGGCTGCTGATCAGCCGGCAGCGTTAGTTAGCTAACGAGGGGTTTGACGCTTGCCTAGACGGTGACGACCGAATCTTCGGTGCCGAATTCATTGGCGGCGTAGGAATCTGCCGCCCAGTCATTGTGCCAGGCGCCATCTTCGCTGCGATAGCGAAAACGATAGCTGTTGCCGGTCGCCAGCGTGACGGCGGCATATAAAACACCATCCTTGCGCCGTTTGAGCGGCGTTGCGGCCACATCCCATTGATTGAAGTCACCCACGAGAGTGCCCTTCGTCAAGCCCGCCTCAGCGGGCAGTTCAAACGTGACTTTGCACGTCTTATTGTTTTTTGCATACTGCTTCGTCAACATCGCGTTCTCCTTATTTAGTTATCAGGCGTGAATCTCGCTCCCAGCAAAGGCCGCTTTACGCGCAGGCTGGGTGAGCTTACTGCTGCTCAACCCCAGCCGATGTAGATTGTACCAAACAAGGCAGATTCTGCAAAAAACCATTCATTTGTTGGTGGATTCGCGCCATTTGAAATATCATCACCTTCTGCGGAAGTCCACATCGAGCCGTCTCTGCATTTGGAAATTGCTGAACGGGAAGATGGATTGCTTGCGCCTGTGCAAAACCTGTGTTAAACTACGCCCGCCCTAGATTTCCCGCAGGCGCTCAACCTGCGGGAAGTTGGTTCTGTGCCTGCAGTTATCCTGCTGCAACAGCTCATGCCGAGGTCGCCCATTTGCCGTCCATGTCATTTTTGACCGATCCCTACGCCATTACGACCGTGCGTTGGCTGATCGGCCTGATTTTCCTGTTGTCCAGTGTCACCAAGCTGCGTGATCCCAAGGGATTCACGATGGCTGTCTACAATTTTCGTGTGCTCCCGCCGCGCCTGGCGGATCTCTACGCGACGCTGATTCCCTACGTCGAGATGATCACCGGCGCCTTGTTGATGGTGGGACTGTTCACGCCGTGGGCGGCCGCGAGTGCCTTTCTTACCCTGCTCAGCTTCACGCTTGCCATTGGTTGGAACCTGGCGCGCGGGCACCACCCCGATTGTCATTGCTTTGGCAATCTTTTCTCCGAGGAACTGTCGGGCATGCTGGTCATCCGCAACACGGCCTTGATGCTCCTTGTCAGTTTGGCGATTTTTACCCCAAGTGTTTTTCTCGCCCTTGACCCCCTCTTGGGGTTGGCGCCAGCCGCCGCGCGCCTCCCGCTGCTCGATGCGGTTCCCTGTTTGCTGCTGGCTGTGACCGGCGTGGCCATTGTCCTTCTGGCCGGCCAGGTCAGCGCCACGATCAGCCGCAGCCCGTGGGTCGAAAGCCCCTGGCCCTCGTTTACCCCCAATCCTTCACTCCGGCGTCGTTTGGGTCGCCGACGGTAGATGCCCATGTCTTCACTTTGGATTATTAGCACGGTCGTGCTCTGGATTTTTCTCCTGGCCCTTGCCTTCCTGGTTTTCGTGCTCTATCGCCAGGTCGGTCTGATCTACCTGGGACGCTCGCAAGGCGTCTCCCGCGATGGCATTGCCGAGGGGAGTCAGGCGCCTGATTTCACCGCGCCGGACCTGAACGGCGTGCCGCACCGCCTGGCCGATTACCGGGGCCAGCGCCTCCTGCTGATTTTTGGCTCACCCAACTGCCGGCCTTGCCAACAGTTGATCCCGGATCTCAACGAATTCAGCGCTGCACACAAGAGCGATGTGCGGCCGTTCTTCCTCAGCGGCGCGTCGCGCGAGGAAAATGCGCGCTTTGCCGATCTGTACGATGTGCACGTGCCGATTCTGACCATTCCCACCGATGAATCGCTGCAGAGCCGGTACCTGACGCGCGTCACGCCCTTTGGCTTTGCCGTGGATGAAGAGGGTAGAATTCTGGGTAAGGGTCTGGTCAATTCGCGCATCCACCTGGAAGTGCTCTTCGAGCGTCCGGTGGGCGATCCACTGAACAACTAAAGCCTATACGAACTGCGGCGGGTTCGTTACAAGACTCGCCGGCGCAGTTTCTCTGATAGACGCCAACGCATCTGCCACGGAGGACCTATGAACGCAGAACAAGAAACGCGTGCCCAGTTGATGAGCGAGGCGATTGCCCGCCGCACCGTTACGCGGCGCAGTTTCCTGGGCCGCGTGGCCCAGACCACATTCACCTTTTTGGCCGCGGTCGCCATGAATTCCGCGCCCACGGCCAGCGCGCGCGCCAAGTTCGGCGTGCAAGATTGCTGTGTGCCGCCTGGCCCCTACTGCATGGACTACGGTTTCCAGTGCAACGAGGATGGCACGTGCAAATCTCCGTGCTGGATCAACCTGATCTACTACCCGAACCAGGGCGGCTGCTGGACATGCGGGGGCAGCGTCAATCCAATCAACTGCTGTGACTGTTGGTGCCGCAAGGCCGGCTGCCCCAGCGATCGGCAGTGCGGCTGCGTTTCAACGAACGCGCCCGACACCTTCAACCGTCACCCGCGCACGGTGAATACAGCCTGTTAAGAGGAATTCATGACGACGTCTACTCCAGCCCTCCGCAGCAGCCACCTGGTCGCGGTCGCTGCGTTGTTGGGCGCATTGGCTGGTTGGGCCGCAGGCGGCGCTGCGCCCGCCATTGCGTTGGGTGTTGGTTGTGTGTTGGCCGTCACGGCCGGGCTGTCAAAAACTTGCACCCCTTGAGGGGTCAACATGATCTTCGTGATCGCGCCCCTCGTGCAGGAGCGTCAGACAACTCGCCAGTGGCTGATCCGGGCTGCCATCTACGCCATCGCCTTGGTGGCCACGGTCATCTTGTTCAATACGCTGCTGGCCGCGGCCGCGCAGCGGGTGCAGTTGGCCCTGGCCGCGCCGCCGATGTGGCGCGCCGGGGCGTTGGCCGTGGTGGGCGCGTTGGCGCTTCTGTACAGCGCCAACGAGATTGGCCTGCTGAGCTTGCCCCTGCCCGCGTTGGCGATTCAGGTGCCTCGGCAATGGGCCACCTATGGGCTTTACCGTGGAGCCGCAATCTACGGCGCTGCGCTGGGGGGCGCCGGCTTCATCACCTACCTTCCGTTTGCCTCCTATCATGCCATGCTGCTGTGGAACCTGGCGCTGGGCCTGCCCTGGTACGGCGCGCTGCTTGGATTGCTCTATGGCCTGGCGCGGGTGACGCCTGTCTTCAGCGCCGCGGTGCGCCAGCAGCCCATTCAGGCGCTTGTGCGTTGGAAGGAGTGGCTCTATGCCAAGATCAGCGTTTGGCACTTGTTCAACGCCCTCACGCTGAGCTTCTTCGGCGCTTTTGTGATGGTGATGGCGCTACGCTAGGCCGCGGCAAAGGACTACTTTCAACTTCCGGCGCGCCAGGCAGGCAGATGCAGATTTTATGACTCGACGTGGCATCCCAGATAAGTTCACCGTGGACCCTGCGGCGCCGACTTTCGGCCCAGAGAACCTGGAAACCGGCAAAGGACTGGCTGGCGGCAACCCCTTTCAGCGTCTGCAGCACAGCGGCTATTTGCGCGCCCCGCTGGATAAGCCCCTTTTCCAGATTGCTGACCTGGAGCCGAACGGCGACGGGCTGCATGAGTTTTATCGCCAACGCCTGGCTGATTTTTTGGCGCGTGGACCGCTGGAAATTGAGATTGGCTTTGGCGACGGCAACTTCCTGCTCGATCGCGCAGGCAAGCACCCTGAGCGCCAGTTCATCGGCTTCGAGCTGCGCTGGCATCTCCTGCGCCACGTGCTGAAGGCAGCCGAGAGCATCCCCTTGCCCAACCTGTGGGTGTCGGCTGACGATGCCCGCTACGCGCTCGCGCGCTCACTGCCCCCAGGCTGCGCGACCGTGATGCATGTCTTGCTCCCCGATCCCTGGTGGAAACGACGCCATCAGCACAAACGCATGTTCACCGACTACAGCGTCATCCTCATGGCGCGCGGCCTGGCGCCTGACGGCATCCTGCATGTGCGCACCGACGTACCAGGATACGCCGAGCTGATCGAAGATGCCATTCGCGCCAGCGGCCTCTTTCGGCCGCACGATGACAGCCTGGCTGCCTGCCTGGCCGATACGATTCCCACCACCCGTGAAGCCTGGTGTTACGAAAATGGATTTCCCATCTTCACCTTCTATTTTCAGCGGCTTGCGCGCTGAGTCACGAGCGAACTCTCATGGACCTGGTTGCATTTTATGATGACTACTGGCGCAGCAAGCCTGACATCTACGATCAAGTCAGGCTGGACATTGTCGCCAGCTATGTAGGCGCAGGCGAAGCCGTGCTGGCGGTGGACTGCGGCCCTGGGGTGCTGGCGCGCCAACTGGCCGACAAGGGCAACCGGGTCATCGGCACGGATATGTCGCACGTCGCGGTCGGCCGCGCGCGTGACCGCGGCATCGAAGCGCACCAGGTGGACCTGGACAGCGCGCCGCTGCCCTTTGCGGACGGCGTCTTCGACACCGTCGTCTCCGACTCTGGCCTGGAGCACCGTTACCACTTCGACAAGGCCTTCGATGAGTGCGTGCGCGTGCTCAAGCCGGGCGGCAAGTTGGTGCTCCTCCTGCCCAACATGGCCCATTGGCGCTGCCGTTGGTGGCTGCTGCGCGGCCGCTTTCCCTACGTGCGCAACACCCCCACCGATCTAACCCACCTGCGCTTTTTCACGTTGGCGGAGGCGCGCGACCTGCTCAAGGCGCGCCGCGTGCGCATCGTGCGCACCGATGGCAGCGCCAGCCTGTGGGTCTCCGGCCTATACCCCTTTTTCTTCCGCTGGCCCGGCATTCGTCAAGCCTACACCTGGCTGGCGCGGCGCTGGCCCGCGCTTTTTGCACGCGATTTCATCGCCATCGGCATCAAACAATGACCCAGATTCCACGCCATGAACGCGCCGTGCAGGCCGTTCTGTTTGATTTTGACGAAACGCTGGCGACCCTGGCGCAGCCGGAAGCTGACCTGGCCGCACAAGGCGCAGCCGCCACGGCCGCCACGCTGCGCGCGGCCGGGCTAGACCTGCCGGACGATTTTGAACTGCAGTGGCTGAAGGCGCTGGAGTTCGCCGCCAGCAAGTCGGTGCAAGAGCAGGATGAACACACGGCCGATGACACCCTGGCCTTTCTCGTCCAGTTTTACGGCTACGTGTCCCTGGAACGCAAACTTGTGCGTCAGGCCGTAGACGCCTATTTCGCGCCGTTCATCGAAGCCAGCATCCCGCTGCCCGGCGCAATGGAAACGCTGACCGCCCTGCACGCCGCCGGCTATCACCTGGGGATCATCGCCAATCACAACTGCGACCGCGCGCTGCAGCGGACCGTGCGCAGGCTGGGCCTGCGTGACCTGGTGGATGTTGTCGTCACCTCGCAGACGGTGGAACAGCGCAAGCCCAAAACCAAACTGCTTGAAGTGGCCCTCGGCTACTGGGATGTGGAACCCTACCAGGCTGTGGCCGTCGGCGATCGCCTGGATGAGGATGTAGCGCCAGCGCAGGAGTTGGGGCTGCGCGGCGTGCTGCTCACCATCGCCGCTCATCCATCGAACCGCCTGGCCGGCCGCCAGGCTGCCCCTGATGCCAGTCTGACCGCGTGGGATGAGCTCTTGCCGCTGCTGGCGCGCTGGCAAGCTGAAGGCGAGGCCGAGGCTGATGACTTCTGGGCCGGCCAGACGCCCACTGCGCCGCCGCCGGTGGCGCCCGATTTCGATCCCACCAGGCCGGCCGACGCATGACGCCGCAGTCAACCACCGCGCCGCGTGAATATCCGCTGGCGCCGCTCGTCGGCGTGGGCGCGCTGATTTGGCGTCCGGAGACCCGGCAGGCGCTGCTCATTCAACGTGGGCGTGAGCCGAACAAGGGGCTGTGGTCGCTGCCAGGTGGACTGGTGGAAGTTGGCGAGAGTCTGGCTGCGGCCGTGGCGCGCGAGGTGGCCGAGGAAACGGGCCTGACCGTGCAGCCAGGGCCATTCATCACGGCGTTCGAACCGATCGTGCGCGACGCGCAGGGCCGCGTACGTTTTCACTATGTGGTGTTGGATTACCTGGCCTATTACCAGGGCGGGGAACCGCATGCCGGCGATGACGCGGCCGACATCGGCTGGTTCACCCTGGCGGAAATGGCCGCCCTGCCGATGATGGCCGACACGCGGCAGGTTATCGCGCAGGGCATCGCCGCGGCCGGTGCGAGCTAGGCGCCAAGCGGGCGCTACAACGCGCGGGCGTATTGGCGGTGCATCTTGTAGAAGTCCACGCCCAGATCGCGCAGTTCGCGCTGCATGTTGTCATTCGACACGCTGATCTGCACGAGGTCGGCATGTTCAAAATGACCCTCGGCAATGCTTTTCTGCATTTCGCTGAACAGGATCGCCATACCGCCCAATCCCCGGTACTTCTCCACAATGCCCGCACCGTTGATGTTGACCCATTTGGTGCGCTTGAGCTCACGCAGCAGGTCTATCCAACCCAGGGGCCACACGCGGCCGCCTGTGCGCTGCACCGCCGCGGAAACGTCTGGATAGGCAAGCAAAAAGCCAACCGGTTCGTCCTCTTTCATCACGATCTTGATCAGCCGCGGATCCGCATATAGCAGAATCTGGTTGGCGATGGTCTGCATTTCTTCTGCGGTCAGCGGCACGCCGCCGCTGGTGCCGCCCAGCGCGGCGTTGTACAAATCACCGAGCTGGGGGACCAGGCGCAGCAGCTCACGCCGAGTCTGAAAACGCACCACGCGCAGGCCGCGCCGCTTCTGCACGAGCGCGGAGACCTGATGGATTTTCTCCGGGAACGGCATGGCCGCGCTGAGATGGCCGGAGACCGAATCGTCCATGCGCTCGAACCCTGCGGCTTCGATCAGGCCCGGATAGGTTGGCAGATTGTAGGGAATACCGAGCGCCGGGCGGTGTTCGAAGCCTTTCACCAGCAGCCCCAGGCCGTCCAGCGCGCTCAGCCCGTGCGGTCCCACCATCCGGTTTAGGCCGCGGGCGCGTGCCCAATCAAAACCGCGCGCGAAGAGGGCCAGGGCGGTCTCACGGTCGTCAATGCACTCGAACAGGTAGAAAAAGGCCGTCCGTTCGTGGTTGAACGTGTTATAGTTCGCGTTGTCGAGCACCGCCAACCGCCCGATTGCTTCGCCATTCTGCCGCGCCAGCAAAAAGACGGCGTCTGAGTGACGGAAAAAGGGATGGCGCTCGCGATTCAGCATCAACGCGGCGTCGGGGGCCAGCGGCGGCACCCATTGGGGCACGTAGCGATAGAGACGAAATGGCAGATTCAAGAACTGCTGACGCCAGTAGCGGCTGTCGGTGTCAATCTCCATGATTTCCAGATGGTCTTTCATGCTTACGTGCCTTTGGCTGCTGAGATTTTCATCATGTCACGCATTGTAATGCAAGTTAAGAAGATGGGCAATTGGAGATTAGAGATCACGGATTGGCGACGCCTTGCGCGTCCGTGAGACCGGTGCTACACTACATGGGAGAGAGCGCCGATGAGTTTGCAGCTTGGTCTGCGGTTCGTGGCGCATCTGAATGGACACGAGGAGGTTGCACATGCAGTACACAGCCATCATTTACGCCACCAAACGCCAGCAGCGTACCATCAAAAGCCATGTTTCAGCGGTCTTGACCCTCTATCCTGACTCGGCATTGGTCGAAGTCACAACCCAGCAGCTTGACCAGTTGACCGCCGAGGGGTATTCCATTGAGGTGTTGGACGGCATCAATGAGATTAACGTGGGCGGCGAACTCGTTGACACCTCGATCGCGCCGCTCGCCATCTCCAAAACCGACGCCCGCGGCGTGCGCGCGGCGGACGATTTTCCCCACCATGTCCTGGTGCAGTTCATTGGCCCCATCAAGCCCGAGTGGCTACAAGCGGTGGAGAAAGCCGGCGGTATCCTGCGCGAACCCCTGCCTTCCTATGCCTACGTCGTCGAACTATCCGATGCAGCGTATGAAGCCGTGAGGAATCTGGATTTCGTACGGTGGATAGGCTACTTTGAGCCGAATCTGCGGGTGTCGCCGGACCTGCGCGAGAGCCTTGCGGATCCGGCTGGCCGCGACCTGTCGCCGCAAAACATACAGAGCCGCGCCGCGGCGACGGTTGAAGCATCGGATGCAATCACCGCGGCCGAGCCGCTCATCAGCACATTCACGGTGCGCTTCTTTACCCCAGAGCTGCTGAAGGAGGCTATTCCGGCCATCGAAGCTATGGGGGGCAGCCTGGGCGACCCTCCTGACCGAAATGCGCTGGTCACAAGCGTGTCGTTTCCGCCCAATACGCCCAATCTGGCGGAAAAAGTCATGGCCCTGGCGCATATTCACGGCGTCAAGTCGGTAGATCAATTCGTGCTGCGGCAGGTGCGCAATAATGTGGCCGCACGACTCATGCACGCGCTCGATGTGGCGCCTCCCCAGGAACCCGGATTGAGCGGCAAAGGCGAGATCATCGGTGTGGCCGACACCGGGCTTGACTCCGGCGAGACGGAGCACATCCACCCTGACTTTGCCGGGCGCGTGGCTGCCATTCAAAGCTGGCCCATCTCTGCGGACTACAACAGCGTGGTTCTCAACAAGGGCGGCAACGATGGCCCGGCCGATCTCGATTCAGGACACGGCACGCATGTGACCGGTTCCATCCTCGGTTCCGGCGCCGCGTCTGCTCAACAGAACGAGGTCATTCGCGGCATTGCGCCCGAAGCAACGCTGGTTTTTCAAGCGATTGAGCAGAAGCTGGAATGGACGCCTGCCTACCGCCGGGCCTTTCAACAGCGGTACGGACGGCCCCCCGCCCCTTTTGGACTCGCCGGACTGCCGGCTGACCTCTATGCCTTCTTCAACAAGGCTTACGAGGCCGGTGTCCGGGTTCACAACAACAGTTGGGGCGGCGGCGCTTTTGGCGCGTATGATAACTTCTCGGAGGCGCTGGACCGTTTCGTGTGGGATCACAAGGACTTCGTGGTCTTGGTCGCAGCCGGAAACGATGGCACGGATCAGGATCGTGATGGCAAAATTGACCCTGGCAGCATTACCCCACCGGCCACAGCCAAGAACTGCATCACCGTGGGGGCGTCCGAAAGCGAGCGCAGTGGATTGGGCTATCAGGCGAGCTGGGGCCAGCTATGGCCTGGATTTTACCCGCGTGACCCCATCCGCAACGACGCCACGAGCGATCAGGCGGATGATCTGGCGGCCTTCAGCAGCCGCGGCCCCACGCGCGATGGCCGCATCAAGCCCGATGTGGTCGCGCCCGGCACCAACATCGTCTCTACCCGTTCGCATCTGCTGGATTCTAGCGTGCATGGTTGGGGCGACTATCCCCCGCTGCCCCAGGATTACATGGTGGATGGCGGCACGAGCATGGCAACGCCGCTCACCACGGGCGCCATGGCTCTCCTGCGCCAATTCCTGCGCCAGCAAGGCCGCCGCAACCCCAGCGCCGCCCTGCTCAAAGCCCTCCTGCTCCACGGCGCAGACTACCGCCCCTATCGCTATGGCGTCAGCCAAAACGGCGCGCCTTATGATTTTGAACAGGGTTGGGGCCACGTGAATGTGCTGAACTCTGTACGGCCCGTAACACCGCGGGTTATCAATATGTATGAACGCACACGCGGGTTGACCACGGGCCGCTCGGCGCGCTTGAGCTCGGTCGTGACCGACAGCAGGGTCCCGCTCAAGGTGACGCTGGTGTGGAGCGACTATCCCAGTTCGGCCAGCCAAAACCCCAACCTGGTCAACGATCTAGACTTGATCGTCACGACGCCGTCCGGTCAGAATTATCA
>JBGAVB010000055.1:0-10624 GCA_044228345.1 Anaerolineae bacterium
GAAGATCCCGGTGACCTCGGCCACTTCGGCGTCTGTTTTCTCGACGATCTCGCTTTCTTCGCGCCTTTTTTCGCTGGCATAGTGTTCAGCGTCGCTGCGCGCGGCCAGAAAGCCGCCAAGACCCATGGCGATGGAGCCGGCGGCAATTTCCGCCAGGCCGGCCGTCACGATGATAGCCGCCGAATCAACGGCGCCGGATAGGCCGGCCGCCAGGGCAAAGGGCACGGTCAAGCCATCGGACATGCCGATGACGATGTCGCGCACGCTTTCGCTCGACGTAAAATGGCGTTCGATGTGTGGTGTTTGTGGCATTGGGAACCTCTTCCTCCTCTGCGGTTGCTTGCTCTTCTTTGACCCTATCTCCGCTCATGAACCTGGGCCGCACCGCTCATGACCGCGGCGGGCCGCGATGACGGGCTTGTGCTGCCATCATACTCGCGCCAGCCGCCGACCGCCATGACGCCGCGCAGGTTACGCTGAGTAGGAATAAGCTCCAACCAATGATTGACACAACCTGGCATGGAATGTAAAATAGGCCGCTTACGTGCAAGGCTGATGATAGCGATACTGACGATGGGGAATCCGTGTGACTGAACCAATGCAACGTCTGCTGCAACTGAATCAGGATGAGCGCACCATCCTGTCCCTGCTTGTGACCGCACACCACGCGGGATCGCGCGTCTCACGCCAGACGGCGCCGCGCTATGCTGACATGGACCCTGGAGTGACCCGTCGCGTGCTCGACAACCTGGTTGCCAGCGGTATTCTGTCCGCGTCCCAGGGAAAGTCGGGTAACAGCGCCTACACCATCACGTCAACCTACCGGGATGCGGCCATTGCCCTGGCGACGCAAAACCCGCTCCCATTGACGTCAGAGACCGTACGTCCGGACCCGACTGCCCCTCGGTTTTCTTACTGGCTGAATTTCTTGCGCAGCCTGCAGCAGGCGCCTCAGCCGTGGTTCAGCCAACCCGCCATATCCAGGCCGGGCGTCACCGTCACGATTCAGCAAACCTGGCAGCTGATGTCCTTCTGGTCGGGATTGGCGGCGACAGAAGATCGCAGAATCGCGCCGACGTCGCGCCTGGCGCCCTTCCTGGAGCAAACGCCGCGCGATCAAATTGCCCAACTCCTTTGGGTTTGGCAGCAGGGCAATCCGCGTTTCGTCAGCCTGCTGCTCCATCTATGCGGTCAGATGCAGCCCTCGGTTTGGTACAACCTGTCAGACATCAAGCGGCTGCAGCAGTTCTACCTGAAAGATTGGTCGCAGTGGAATACGAACGATGCGAGTCTGCTCAAGAACAGCCTGGCCTGGCCGCTCGATTTGGGATTGCTGCTGCTGGCGAGAACGGGCAGCGGTTCCGAGGCGCTTGGCTTGAGCGACGCGCTGTTCGACTGGTATCAGGCGGGCGCGCCGCTGCAACCGCCGCTGGCCCATCAGAACCGCAGCCAGCTGTTCACGCTGATGCTGCAGCGTCGGTTGAATTGGACCGATCTCGAGACGCGCTGGGGTCTAAACATCCCGGTGGATCGCAACCCTGGCGAACGGATCACCGCCTTGTTGCAGAGTATGCGCGATCGAGAGCTTTTGACCAGCCTGCTTCAGGAGCTGCCGTTTGACGGCCGCAACCTGCTGCGTCGTATCCTGGACAGCCCGGGGCATACCGTGGATAAAGTCGCCGCCGAGGAGACTGAATCCCTGACCAAACTGCTTGTCCAGGGCCTGGCATTCGCGGCGCCCGACGGTCAAGGCTGGTGCATCGCAGATGAGATGGCGGCGCATTTCCGGGCTATCTTCGATGCCCGCGCGGCCTCTGAGGCGCAAGCGCTGTTTGTTGGGGAGACGCCGTGGATTCGCCACGATGACCTGGCAATCCACAGCGATTTGCTCGCCTATCTGCTAACACTTCTTCCCAACCAAGATCAAGCTGCGCGTCTGTCTAGCGGCTATCTCGGCTATCAAAGAGTCGTCAGCCCCTGGTACCTGGTGCCAGAGTCGCGTTCAGACGCGAACCGTCGCCCATGGCTTCAACAACTGGCGACCGCACGCCAGCTCGTTCAGGATCAATACCCCTTTGCTGGATTTGTCAAGCTGCGCCCGCTCCTGGCCTTTTTCCAGCGCCCCTGGAAGATACGGCATTTTGATCTCTTGCAGGCCGCCAACGCGGCTACCCACTACGGCCAGGTGCCCCTGACACCGATTGTGAATACCCTGCTGCAGCACCCACCCGCGAGCTGGGTGCGTCTGAGCTGGCTATACCAGGTTCTGTTTGACAACCAGGAGGCGTTCAGGCGCCAGATCGCTGGCTACTACTGGTCGAAAGCATCCGTGGAGCAGATGACGCAAAGCGTCAACGACTCGCTGTTTGGCGCGCTCTTGTGGCTCGGACTCATCGAGGTCGCGGCGCAGGAAAGTGGGCCGGTGGCCGTCCGCGTGACGCCGCTGGGCCAAGAACTGCTGCCGCGGCTGGAGAACAAATCAGATCCGGCGCCGGGCCCTGATGTCAGCGTTCGGGTCGTGCACCGCGCGCCGGGCATTCTCAGTATCGAAAATCATCCCGCCGTCAGCGAGCTGATCTACCGCGCCGCGCGCCTGGGCCGCGTGGTTGACGTCGGCCGCACCTGGGAAATCGAATTGAGACGCCAGGAGATCGAACGCGCCGATGCAACCGACGTGGCTCAGCTAAAGCAGCGTCTGCATGCGCATGGCATCGCCTTGACAACGATTGCGGCCTGACTCAGCCGCGCCTCGGCCGCGGGTGTTTCCCAACCAACACAAGGGAGCGCCCACGGCATCAGCAACATAGGATTCGCAGCGTGGGCACTCAACACAAACCTGACCCGATCAAACTCGAACTCGACCAGTACACGGTGACTGAACTGCGCGAGATAGGCAAACGACGCGGGCTCAAGCTGCCGGCCAGCCCCAAACAGACGGTTGTTGACACCCTGGCCGCGGATCTCAAGAACCCCACGGCGAACCGCGCCGTGATTCAGCGGTTGTCTCTGGAGCTGCGTCAGGCGCTTGACCTTCTCGCCTGGTATGACAAAATCGAGCAAAGCAGCAGCGCACGTTTGTTGACGGCATGGGGCCTCACGCGCACCCCTTCCGAATTGTGGCGACAGCTGGAACAATTGAGGGGTTACGGCCTCGCGTTTGGGCGCTACAGCGTAACCATCTCGATCTCGCCGGCGGTCATCAACCTGGCGCCGGCCACGCTGCCGCCGCCTGTGCCGCCGCAGGCGCCGCCTGCACGCAACGACCAGCTGGCCCCCTTGACGCTGGACGCGCTGGTCATCATTCTGACCGCCTATGCCATGACGCACCCAACGCGCCTGGCGATTGCTTCCCAATGGCGCGATGCGTCGCTGGCCCAGGGCAAGGAGTTCGCCCTGGCTCGCGTCAGCCCCGATTTGCCGGCCGAGCTGCTCAGCGCCTATGAGGAAATACCCCCAGCGATCTGGGAGTTGGCGCTGGCCTTGATGGAAAATCTGCGCCTGACGACAACGAACGCGTATACCACCGTGGACACGGCGCGCCTGCTGGAGTTCACCAGCCAGGCGCCGGCAGCCCGTCTCAGCCGCTTGTATGCGGCCTGGCTCTCGCTCGCCTCTTGGAGCGAATGGCGCTTGCTCAGCCAGCAGCAAGCGGTAGATGTAGTTTATCGGCCGGCCTTTGGGCCGCAGGCGGATCCCGCGGTCTTGGACAGCAGCTTTCGGCCGGCGCGCGGTCATCTGCTGCGCCTGCTGAAGCGCCTGACGCCAGGCCAGTGGTATCGCAGCCAGGATGTAGCGCAGACGGGGTATCACCTCAACCCAGGTCTGCTGCCGAACTACACCGAATCACAAGTCTGGGGTTTCACCTGGCCTGGCAAATTCAAGCTGCTGCGCTTTCACCACCAGGAAGAATGGTTGGCGGCCACGGGCGCTTTTGTCGAGCAGTGGCTGCGCGGCCCGCTGACCTGGCTGGGTGGGTTGGCCTGGCGCGACGAATGCTTCAGTCTGACCCCGCTGGGCGCCTGGCTGCTGGGCGGTGAGGCGGTTGAGCCTGGCGCGCTGCTGGCCCAACCGCCCCCGTCGCCGGCGCTGCGGGTCAGCCCCGATGGCGCCATCACGCTAGATGCAACGCAGACCGATCAAGCCGTCTGGAACGCCCTGTTCCATCTGGCTTCCCTGGAGCCTGCGCGCCAACGCCCAGAACCATCGAGCCTGTCATTCTACGTGCGCCCGGCGCTGCTGGCTGCCAGCCTGGACGCCGGCTATGCGCCGGATGAACTATTAGCGCCTCTGCAAGCGGCGCTGGAAGAATCGGGCGCGGCCACGCGCCTGCTGGAGATGATCCAGCAGTGGCTGCGCGCCTATGGTCGCATTCGCATTTTTACCGATGTCGCGCGCCTTGATCTGGCTGACGATTTTGCACTGCGTGAAATTCAGGCTGGGGGCGTCGCCGCGCCGCTGCGGCCGCTGACTGCGCAGCTCGCCGTTGTGCCCGATGACGCCTTCTACGCGGTGCGCGACAGCCTGGTGGTGCAACGCCACACGCCCACCGTCGTAGATCAATTGCCTGGCGGCCACATGCTGGCGGGCGACAAAGCGGAAGATCGTCCCACATGAGCACTACCCTACTGGACCTTTTATCGTTGGTCAACGCCGATGTTTTGGCGGCTGTTCGCCAGACGCGTCAAGTCGCGGGGGCGACCTTGCCGGCCCTGGCGCAGCAGTTGGCCGATGCAGATGCCATCCAGCGCGCGTATCGCGCCCTGCCCGCGGCAGAAAAGGCGTTCATGGATCGGCTGTTGCTGCGGAGTCGTGATTGGGCGGCGGGCCTGCAGATCGAGATGGTAGGATCGGAGCTGGCCGAGCCAGATACGCCGCCCGCGCTGTCCAGTCAGTTTCGTTATCTCCCATCTCTGACGCGCTCCACCTCGCGGCGCTTTGGCGATATCTACGCGCGCTTGTTGGCCGCCGGCCTGGTCTTTACCATCGAACCGTCGTACTTCAGTCCGCAGCCGCTCGATTTCAGCCCCGGGCGCGTGTTATGCGTGCCGGCGGAGGTTCAACGCGCCCTGCCGCGCCCTGATTTGGACCTGAAATTGATTGAGGACAGCGCCATCAGCGACCGCCGGCTTGCTCGCGCCGAGTTCTCCTGCCTGCGTTTCTTTGCCTTGTGGGAACAGGTCAGTCGTCAGCCGATCCGCAGAACGGTTCAGGGCAGCTTGCACCGTGTGAACGTGCGCAAAGCTGGCCGTGCGCTGGTCATGGGCGGCCAGTCATTGAATGAGCAGGAAATTGTCGAGCTGACCGAGTTCTACATCACGGTGGCCGCGCACCTGGGCATCTTGGACGACAGCCCAGACCTCCTCAGCAGTCACCCCGCGCCCGCCGTCTTCAAGCTGTCGCAGCCAGCCTTACTGCAAGCGGCGCTGGCTGGCCGTTTCCAGGCCGAGCCGCCAGGCCCAGATGGTTCGATAGCTGCAGCGGGCGGGCAGAGCCTGACGGCGCGGAAGGTGCAGACCGAGATGCTGCGATTTCTGCAAACCGTGCCGCAGAACGCCTGGATTAGCTTCGATTCGTTTTCACAATGCGTCCGCCGCCTGGCGCCGGAACTGCTGCGCACGCGGGCGGAGCAGGCGATGGGCGCGGGGTGGAGTATCCATGAGGAGTTGTTCATCGCGGACTTCATCCGCGGCGCACTGCACTGGTTGGCCGCATGCGATGTTTCGCTCGACAGCAGCGGCGACCTGGTGGCCTTTCGCGTGCTGCCTGAGGGTCTGGCCGCGCTGCTGGCCGACCAGGCGCCGCCGCGTCCCGCGCCAGGTTTGATTGTGGTGCAGCCGACCTTCCAGGTTATCGCCTTGCCGCCCCTGGCCCTCGATATGTTATGCCAACTCAGCGATTTTGCTAACCTGACGCGGCTGGCCGAAGCGCCAGAGTTCAAGTTAACCAAAGAGAGTCTCTACCGCGCCGCGCAGGCTGGTTATTCGCTCGAGCAGGTCATTGAAGCGCTGCAGCGGTGGAGTCGCAGCGCGCTGCCTGGCAATGTGCAGCGTGAGATGGAAGAGTGGGCCGGCCGGCATGCGCGCATCACCTTGCGGCGTTCCGCGCCGCTGCTGCAAACCGCAAGCGAGACCCTGCTCGATGAGATGCTGGCCGACCGGGCGTTGGCGCCTTTCTTTGGCCAGCGCCTGGCGCCGACGGTGGTTGAGTTGACCACGGACGAGGCGCATCGGCCAGAGCAGCTTTGGCAAACGTTGGCTAACCGCGGGGAATTAGCCATGCAAATGGATCCCGAGGCGCCGACCGGTGGATGGCGCGTGACCGCCGAGGGCGAATTGCGGTCGGTGGCAGCGCTGCCGGACCCGCTGTGGCTGCCGCTGCTGCAGCAGGTGGCCGCGCCGGCCGCAGACGTTGACGCGCCGCCGGGCACGGTGTGGACGATCACACCGGAAAAGGTGCGGGCGCTGGCCGACAAGAACTCGTCGGCGGCGCCCTACCTGGCGCAATTGCAGAAACTGCTGCGCGGCCCGCCGCCCGCCGAGCTCATCCAGCGGATCGAACGGTGGGCGCGGCCGCCGGAGACCGCGCAAATCGGCCAGGTGATCCTGCTGCGGGTCAGCGTGGCCGAAACGGTGACAAACCTTTTGGCCGACCGCAGCCTGCGCGGCGCGCTCAGACCGCTGCCTGGAGCGGATGGCAGCTGGCTGGTGGTCAAAGAAGAGGCGCTGCCCCGCGTGCGCGCCCGCCTGGCCGCATGGGAAGTGACCGTGACAGAACGGACGTGGGGGTGAGAACTAACCATGCTGACTGACACTGCCCGCCAACGCCTGCAATCCGACGCCAATCTGTGGCTGGCGACCGTGCGGCCGGATGGGCGCCCACACCTGGCGCCTGTCTGGTTTGTGTTCCACGCCGAGCGCCTCTACATCTGCACGATGCCCGACAGCGTGAAGAGCCGTAATCTGGGGCAGAATCCTAACGTGACGGTCGCGCTGGAGAATGGCAACAGCCCGGTCATTGCGGAAGGAACCGCGGCGCTGGCGCCGCAACCCTGGCCAGATGAGGTTAACGCCGCGTTCAAGGCTAAATACGATTGGGACCTCAACCAAGACACGGACTATCGCGCGCTCTTCGAGATCACCCCGCGCAAGTGGCTGACCTGGTGAGAGTATCCGCACAGCGAGTGCTGTGCGGATAACTTGCCCATCTCGCGGCAGGACCCGCCGATTGGGAACCGGCGGGCGCTGCGTACACGGTCACTCAACCGAGAATTCAGTTTGCTGCGCGGCGGTCGTCCGCGAAGGGCGCGACAGTCTGGCTCTCCATCTGTGCCCAGCCTGCGCGCGCAATGCGCCACAGGTCAAGCACCATCGGGATCAGTGAAGCGGCCCACAGGGCATACGCTGTCCCGTGCAATACCGCATGATAATCGGTGATGAAGATGCTGGCCCACAGAAACACGCCACCCATGTGGACGGTGAACAAGGTAAACCAGGTGCCGCCTAGTTTGGCCGGTTCGTTGGGCAAGAAAAAGCGGGTGAACAAATAGGGCAGGAGCGCGT
The DNA here is from genome assembly GCA_044228345.1 of Anaerolineae bacterium. Classification (GTDB taxonomy): domain Bacteria; phylum Chloroflexota; class Anaerolineae; order SSC4; family Amarolineaceae; genus Amarolinea. The sequence continues at coordinate 7,560 of JBGAVB010000055.1, forward strand.
AAGCGAACTGCAGCACCCAGCCGTAGATCAACGCCTGCGGCGCATTCTGCTCGATGCCGGCGCCGGGGAAGCCGGGCACTTTCAGGATAATGAGCGGCGCCACCAGCACCGGCGCAACGATCCAGACATAGGATGTGAGCAGATGCCACAGACCCGGCGTCCACGCGCTGCGCTGGCTCCTCAACGGCTTAATCACATTGAGCAGCAGCCAACCTGTGGCGCTGAGGTGCAGTAGGATTCCGGGAACTGTGAACCAGGTGGATTGCAGCCAGGGGCCGAGCACAAGCAGAAGGGCGCTCAGCGTCATCATCCAGAAGATCGGCCTGAGCGAGCGCGGCCAGGCCAGGTTGCGGCCCGCGAAGCCAGGGTAGAGATCTATCAACAGCCCGGCGAAGACCAACGCCATGAAGCCCCAGTTGTTTGCGTGAATGTGAACTTCGATTGGAACGGCGATGTGCAGCCATTCTCCCCATCCTAGCCACAACCCCGCGCCGACGATGATCCCCAGCAAAAAATAGGCCAGCCCGGCCAGGTAGAAGATGCGTCCTGTCGGGGTCGTCGTGACGGTTGTACCGCGCAATTCGTTTACGTGCCGGATGAGCAGCACGGTTGCGGTGAAGACCAGCGCACCACCGGCAAAGATCAGCGCGACATTGACCAGGGGAATTCCAACGAGGAGGGTGAGTATGCCGGCGTTGAGTGTTAGCCAAATGTCCCAACGAATGCTGGGGCGGGGGCGGCCGCTGCGCACGGCGACCAGGATGGGCAGCAATCCAAAGATGATTTCGGTCAGCGTGCCCAGCGTGATCAGATGAACCCGTAACCAGCGCAAGCCGTTGAACCACGGGAGTAGATTCAGGCTTGACAACGACGAGTCCAACGCTGCGAACAGCGCCAGCAAGACGTACAAGAGCGCCAACAGGAAATAGGGATTCAACATTCGCATCCTCCAGGGAGCTATGACAACCTCACGGCGAAACGGCCGAGACCCCCACGCCGAACGTGTAAACCAGTTCGCCGCCAAACAGGCCAACTGCTACAATCAAGGCTACGCCGATCAGTTGAATCACCGTGTGCAAGATGCGTTTACCAGGACTGTAGACGCCTTTGCTGCGATAGGCGCAGATGGCCTGCAATCCGAAGATTACGAACGTGGCGATCCCCAGCAGTTTATGGGTGTTTAGGGTGGTCAGCGCCGGGCTGCCGGCGGGGACGCCTTGTGCAGCGAGCAGGCCCGTGATCACAGTGACGAGCGTGCCGGCCATTCCAAGCAGCAGTGTGTACCACGCGGCCTGGTCGAAGTTTTTACCTTGCCACAGCCGCCCGGCCCAACTCAAGGCCACGCTGCTGAGCAAAAGTGCAATGGGGAAGTGAACGAAAAGAGGATGCAGATTGGTCGGCATACGAGTATTCTCCTGTGTAACTGGAAAAACAAATCGCTCAAGCATATGTCAGAGCATAGCACTTGAGCGATCATGCGTCGCCGACTAAAGTCGGATTCCTACCGCGGGTTATTGGAGTCGGCTCAGGCGGCCAGTTTTTCCAGCGCGGCCCGGTCACGAATTCGAATCAAGTGGCGTTCGACGGAGATGACCCCATCCGCTTCTAAGCCGCGCATGGCGCGCTGGATCACATCGGTCACCGTTCCCAGGCGAGAGGCGAGTTCCGCCTGGGTGTACCAGCGCGGGCGGTGAAGGGCATCCCCGGTAGCCTCATCGAGCAGCAGCCGCGCTAGCCGGCTGGTGACCGACCGCAGCGATAGGTCGGCCACGAGAGCGACCAGATCAGTCACGCGGCCTGCCATATTCTCCAGCACGCGCTCGGCGAAGTCGGGACGCTTGCGCAGCAGGCGCAGGATGGAATCGCGGCGCAGGAGCCACACCCCTGCCTCTTCGAGGGCAATGGCCGAAGCGGGGTTAGGCCGCCTGGCAAAAACGCCGGTCTCGTTGAAGGTTTCCCCGGGACCGATGAAGCGCAGCACCTGTTCCCGGCCTTCGGGTGACGTTTTGACCGCTTTCAACCAGCCGCGCTGCAACACGTAGAGGCCGGATGACATCTCGCCTTCTAGAAAGACGATCTCTCCCGCTGCATATTCACGCCAAATCGCATGGCGGGCCAGGTCGGTCAGAATAGAATCGTCCAGGCCGTCCAAAAAAACCACCACGCGTAGTTGTTCGATCAGGGTTAACAGCGCGGCGTTAGCAGCCATACAACATCCTCGCCACGACAAACCAGGTAAGGGGGGCGCCAGGCCTAGCCTTCTATGGCCCTCTGCGCGGCGGCCACGCCGCAGCCCGGTTCAAACGCATACCCCACATCGCGCAAGCCCTCTTCGATGGCGCGCACGGTGGTGAGGATGTCAGCCGCGCGAACCGCGCCCATGTGGCCGATGCGGAAGTAGCGCGCGCGTATGGCTGGATGCAGTCCACCCGCCACCGTAACGCCCGCGGCGCTGATCGCGCTCAGCAGCGCCGCGCCCTCTACGCCTGCCGGGTAGTACGGCGCGCTCAGGGTGTGCGCGGCTACAGCCGGCCGTACCGGCACCTGGCTTAGTCCCAACGCAGCCAACGCGGCTTGAAACGCAGCGCTCAGTTGTTGATGGCGCGCCACGCGCGCTTCCATGCCCTCGGCGATGATCTGCGCCAGGCTGACATCGAGCGCCAGCACCAGGTTGACGGCCGGCGTACCAAAATAAGCCGACTTGCGCGCTTGGTAGGCCTGCATGATCGGCAGCCAGTTGCTCCAATCGGCATAATAGCTGGCGACGGGCTGCGTCCGGCGGTGGAAAACTTCCAGGGCACGCGGCCGCGCCATCACAATCGCCAGGCCGGGCGGCGCGCCCAACGCCTTCTGCGACGCGGTCAGCGCCACGTCCACATCCCAGGCGGCCATGGGCAGCGCTTCGCCGCCGACGGAACAGACGCCGTCCACCACGCTCAGCGTATGGGCCGACCGGGCCATCTGCGCCAGCCTTTGTACGTCGGTCAATACCCCGGTCGAGGTGTCAACGTGTGTGATGGTCATCAGCGTGTAGTGATCCTGCTGCAGCGCCATCTCGATTTCTT
>JBGAVB010000056.1:0-10618 GCA_044228345.1 Anaerolineae bacterium
GTTGTCACCATGCAGCCAGGGTTGCGCTCAAGCCGTGATTCTACCCGATTTAGCCGGTTTCGCCGAATCGCCAAATACTTCTGCGTGACGCCCCCACGCCACACCGTGCGCCGTCGCTGAGAATCGTTGCGCTCTCCAACCGTGATTGCCGCCCACCGCGCCTTGTGGTACAATTCATGTTTGTACTCTGTTGCCAAATGAGGAGGTTGATCGTGCCGTTATTTGGACGCGATCGTGGACGCAAAAAAACAGTTGATGAAAACAACACCGTGATCGAGCCTGTTTCCCCGCCGCGGGTGAATGGGATTGATGACGAGAGCCATATTCCGAACGATTTGCCGATTCTACCTTTGCGCGGGGTGGTGGTCTACCCCATGATGTGGCTGCCCCTGACCATCGGTCAGGAGCGTTCGATTCGATTGATCGAATCGGCTGCCGACGACAGCCGTGTGATTGGCCTGGTGACAAGCCGAGACCCTGAAAAAGAAGAGCCAACGCCCGATGATCTCTACGAGATTGGAACGGCGGCCGTGGTGCACCGGCTCTTACGCGCGCCAGATGGTACCATCCGCTTGATTGTGCAGGGCTTGGAGCGCATCCGAGTCACACGTTACATTCAGGAAGAGCCTTTCCTGCGCGCGCGGGTGATGGCGGCGGTGGATGAAGAAGAAGACTCGGTGGAGATCGAGGCGCTGTCACGCAACGCGCAAGATCTGTTCCGGCGCTTGATCCAGTTGGTGCCGCACTTGCCGGACGAATTGGAAATGGCGGCCATGAATGTGGAAGACGCGCGCCAGCTCGTCTATCTGATCGCTTCCAGCCTGCGCCTCGATCTGGCGGACGCCCAGGAAATCCTGGAAATCAACCATGTGCGGGATAAGTTGACCAAGCTCAATTCGCTGCTCTCCAAAGAGTTGGAAGTACTGGAGTTGGGACGCAAGATTCAGTCCGAAGCTCAGAACGAAATGGAGAAGATGCAGCGCGAGTTCTATCTGCGCGAGCAGCTGAAGGCTATCCAGAAAGAATTAGGCGAAGAGGATGAACAGGCGGCCGAGGTCAAGGACCTGGAAGAACGTATTGCCAAGGCGGGCATGCCAGAGGAGGCGCAGAAAGAAGCCAAGCGGGAGTTGGATCGTTTGCGCAAGATGCCGCCGCAGGCCGCAGAATACGGCGTCATCAAGACCTATCTCGATTGGATCGTCAGCCTGCCCTGGCAGCAGGTGACGGAAGACAACCTGGACATTGTGCATGCGCGCCAGGTGTTGGACGAGGATCACTATGATCTGAAAGAGATCAAGGAGCGCATTCTCGAATTCCTGGCCGTACGCAAGCTGCGCGTGGAACGCAAAGGCCAGTTCACCCTGGAGGATGAACATCCAGATCTGATTCGAAAACAGCGCGAGGGCGTTATTCTGTGTTTTGTGGGCCCGCCAGGCGTAGGCAAGACGAGCCTCGGCCTTTCGATCGCGCGCGCGCTCGGACGCAAGTTTGTGCGCCTGGCGCTCGGCGGCATCCATGACGAGGCCGAGGTGCGCGGCTTTCGCCGCACCTACATCGGGTCCATGCCGGGGCGCATCTTGCAGATGCTGCGCCGCGTGGAAAGCCGCAATCCGGTGTTCATGCTCGATGAGGTTGACAAGCTGGGGCGCGACTTCCGCGGCGACCCGTCGGCCGCCCTGCTGGAAGTGCTGGACCCAGAGCAAAACAGCGAATTTCGCGACCATTACCTGGATGTGCCGTTCGACCTGTCGCAGGTGATTTTTATCACGACGGCCAATTGGCTGGAAACCATTCCGGAGCCTTTGCTCGATCGCATGGAGATCCTGCAGCTCTCTGGTTACACCGAATTGGAAAAGGTAAAAATCGCGCAGGGCTACTTGATTCCGCGGCAGCTGCGTGAGAACAGCCTGCACGCCAGTGAAGTGGCGTTTGACGAGGGCGCCCTGCACCGCATGATTTCGGATCACACGCGCGAGGCCGGCGTACGCTCGTTGGAACGCCAGATCGGCAAGATTTGTCGGAAGATCGCCACCCGCGCGGCCGAACAAGGTTCTAACGGGAATGGAACATTGCCCAGTGTGACAATTATGGCGGAGAACCTGGCTGAGCACCTGGGCAAAGCCAAGTTCTACAACGAAGTGGCGGAACGAACCGATCGCCCTGGCGTGGCGACTGGCCTGGCCGTCACGGCGGTAGGGGGCGACATTCTCTTCATCGAAGCCACGCGCATGGCGGGCAACAAGGGCTTTACCGTGACCGGACAGCTGGGCGAAGTCATGAAAGAATCAGCGCAGGCTGCGCTGAGTTACGTCCGTTCCGTGAGTCGCGAACTGGGCGTGGACGAGGATTTCTTCAGCAAGAGCGACATCCATCTGCACATTCCGGCGGGCGCGGTCCCCAAAGACGGCCCATCAGCCGGCGTGACCATGGCCACGGCCCTTGCATCCTTGCTGACTGGGCGTCTCGTGCGCTCCAATGTGGCCATGACCGGCGAGATCACGCTGCGAGGACAGGTGCTTCCCATTGGCGGATTGAAGGAGAAGGCGCTGGCCGCATCACGGGCCGGGCTGGATACGGTGATCATGCCCAAGCGTAATGAACCGGATCTCGATGAACTGCCAGACGAGGTGCGCCAAAAGATGCACTTTGTGTTGGTCGAATCGGTGTCCGACGTGTTCAACGCCGCGCTGGAGCCGGCAGTTACGCGTGACCATGATGCTGGTCCAGACCAGACCGTTGTCAGCGAAACCGCAGTCTAAGCCGTCGCGCAGAGCCAATTTGGCGCCGATGACTGAAAAACAAGGTATGGATGACGAATTTTGGGAACCATGCCAACAACATTTTTAGATCAAACGATGCATGATAAGAAGGATTGTATTTAAGCCCACGCGGTACATGCGCGGCATGACCATGTGGGATATTTGAAGAAGTGGCCTTCCGCCCGCTGTTGGGCACCTGCCACAGACCCGCAGGGTGTTCACGATTTGTTGCCGGAGACTCGTATTTTAAGCGATATTGGTCCCTGGCAGCGAATATCGAACATCATTGTTTATTTAACCTGCTTACACCGTGATTTGATCGGTTAAGAGCGCCCACTGCACAAGTCAGTTGCGCGGCGCGGGCCGGCCATCCCAAGTGGTTGATTTTGGGGAGAGCCAGGCCGAGGCGTCGCGAACCACTGCCTTGCGCCTGGGCCAGCATCGCTGCCAACCACAGCGGAGTGCTGGCCCGGCCTCCCCTCAGGTCGCGTAAGTTCTGTTACGTAAACTGACTGTAGTCTTTGTTGCGCGCTGGCTGTTATCGTCAGCGGTAGTCTGCGAGCATGATGCCATCACCGGCGGCGGTCGCGACGCATCACGCGTTCGCGACGACCGGCGGTTGAGATTGGGAGCAGCACGCTGTCACTGCCGTTGTCATGCGCAGTGCGCCAGGTGACCAGGCCGGATAGCCCTTCTTCAGGAGAACGCGTGTTGCGTTTAACCTAGAAGGAGAGGTTTACTCAATTTGGCAACTAAAAAGAATGCTAAACGTCAGTGGTGGCGAATGGATTTGCACCTGCACACACCGGCCTCGGCCGATTGGCAGGAGCCAAGCGCCACCTATCTTGATTGGCTGCAAAAAGCCGAGGCTCGCGGCCTCGATATTGTCGCCATTACCGATCACAATACTGTAGCGGGCATCGCTCATCTGCGCCAGGACATCGAGCGCCTGGACTGGCTGGAGCGAGAGGGACGCCTACGCCCGCAAGAAAAACGTACGCTCGACGAATACCGGCGCATCGGCAATAAGCTCCTGGTGTTGCCCGGTTTTGAATTTACCGCCACGTTCGGCTTTCATGTCCTCGCCATTTTTCGGCCAGAAACCTCGGTGCGCGAACTGGAACTGCTCCTGCTGCGCCTCAATGTTCCGCCTTCCAAACTAGATGTCGGCTCCACGGAGGTCGGCGCTACCACCGATGTCTTGACCGCTTACAAACTGATTGATGAAGCGGGGGGCCTGGTCATTGCGGCGCATGCCAATTCAACGCACGGCGTTGCCATGCGCGATTTTCCCTTTGGGGGCCAAACCAAAATCGCCTACACCCAGGACGTTCACCTGCACGCGTTGGAAGTGACCGATCTGGACAGCCGCAGCCGGCGCGCGACCGACAGCTTCTACAACGGCTCCAAGCCGGAATATCCACGACGCATGCACTGCATCCAGGGATCGGATGCGCATCGGCTGCACCGTTCCTCAGGCGACAAGCACGTCTTGGGCATTGGCGATCGCACGACGGAGATTTCCTTACCCGAAATCGCCTATGAAGCCATCTGCGAGGTGCTCAAAGGTAACGACTTTGCCCTGACGCGGCCCTATCGCCCGAAGAAAGAACCGTTCGATTACATTGCCGCCGCGCGCGAACAAGGCCCCAACATCGTGCAGTCGTTCCATGAAACCTGGACGCGTTCGGGCGGACGACTGACGGCGATTCTGAGCGATGTGGTGGCTTTTGCCAACACCAACGGCGGCACGGTCTACGTAGGCGTCAGCGCCACGCGCAAGGGTGTGCCAACGGGCGTGGAAGGCGCCGAAGAGGCGATTGCGACACTCAAGGCGGAGATACAACGCAAGATCGTGCCGCCGCTTGACGCCAACGTTGACGTTTTGGAATCGCAAGGGCGCCCTGTGCTGCGGGTGATGGTTCCGGAGGGCAAAGAAAAGCCCTACTGCCTGGATGACAATAAGATTTACGTACGCCAGGAGGCCGAAACCAGTATGGCGGTGCGTGATGAGATTTTCCAGCTGGTGCGCGCGACGCTGAGCGATCAACTGCGCGCGCAGCTGCTCGTGGAAGCTGCGGCGAGCAAAGCGGCGCCGGCCAAAACCCCGCGCCGCCGGGCCAAGGTGGCTGCTGAAACGACCGCGCCGGCCGCCGCGACAGAACCAACGCCGCCGCCCGCAGCAGCAGATCAGGCGCCGTCTGCGCCAGAGACCGAGCCGCCCACCTACGATGAAACAGAGGAGATGGCAGGAACGCTGCCAGAGCTGCCGGCCCCGGACGACGGCAGCTTACGGCCGCCTCGGGTCGGTGTAGAGATCCTGGAAATCGAGGTCGGACGCGGCACCACGAGTTATGTCATCAAGGACCTGCGTAATGGCGGGGTCATCCGCAACGTCACGCCGAAATCTGCCCGCAAGTTGTGGAGTTACGCCATCGCCCAGCATGAAACGAATCCACTGAAGGTGGAGAGGGTGCAGTGGGTGGGCGACATTGGTCTATGGCAGGCGAGCAAACGCGCGGGGAAGATGCGTTACGACCTCGTGCAGCGCGTCGGCGATACACTGCATGTCTACTATGGCGTTACCGATGATGGCATGAGCGGGCCGTGGCGTCAATTCGTGCAAGAGAATGGCGCCGGAGAGAGAAGCGCGTAAAAAGTGCATTTCAAACGGAGGGCAGGCCAGAAGTCGGGCGATCAAGATCGCTGCAACCACGGCCCAGTCACCGTCGTGAGCTGCGCCCCGCACCGGAAATGCACCCTGCGCGTAAACGAGTTTCTACAAACGACGGAAGTTCGGGCGGACAGGCGTTCGTCAACTTCCGTCGTTTGGTTGGTCTCGACAAGGCAGAACGGGTGTACTAGCGCATGAAATAGAGCGCGGCCACGACAACGCCAGCCCAGAGGATGACATCCATCAGCAGCGGCCAGTCACGTAGGAGAAGTTCTTCCGGCGCGCCGCCCTTGCCCTGCACGTGAATTAGATAGAGATAACGGAAAAGCCCGTACAGCACAAAGGGAATGGTCAGCATCATGGCATGATTGGCTGGCATGTTGGGCGCGGAGAAAGTGTAGAGAGAATAGGCCATCACCAACGACGCCGTGACCATGGCAATCATCTCATCGAGAAAGCGCACGGTGTAGTCTTCCAGAATCGCACGATGGGAAGAAGCGCTTTCGGCCAGCAAGCTCAGTTCGTGGCGGCGTTTGCCCATGATCATGAACAATGCCAGCAGGGCCATGCACACATACATCCACGGCGAGAAACGGGCCACCCGAATGACGGCCACGCCGCCGGCGACGCGCAGCACGAAACCGGCCGCCACCACGATCAGGTCAACGATGACGATATGCTTCAGGTAGAACGTATAAGCAAGGGTGAGAGCCAGGTAACCGAAAAGAATGACGCTGAAGCGGCCATCGAGCACGTAGGCAATGGGTAGACAGACGAGAACGAATACCGCCGCAGCCGCGACAGCCACCCAGGGCTGCAGCGTGCCGGCGGCCAACGGTCGCAGGCGCTTGGTCGGGTGCTGCCGATCCTTTTCGATGTCGGCCAGGTCGTTGATCAGATAGCCGGCGCTGGAAATAAGGCAAAAGCAGGCGAAGGCTGCCAGGGTGCGCAAGAACGAGTCGAGGCCAAAGAGCTGTCCATCGAAAACCAAGGCGGCAAAAACAAAGACGTTCTTTGTCCACTGCCGGGGCCGCATCGCCTTGAGAAGATGACGCAGGACTGCGCCTGGATTGCCGTTGACACGAGTCGTAGTGAGGTCAGACATAGAGCAACATCTTACCCGAAAGCGCCCGCTTCGTCAAACCATGTGGCAGCCCAACCTGGCGCGGCTCTATCTTTTTTTGCCGCATCATTTCCCCCTGAAGCGAGATGAATGTGCGTGAGTAAGCAGCGATTGGATAGTCTCCTGGTGGAAGCGGGCCTGGCCGCCAACCGCACGCAGGCGCGTGGGTTGATTCTGGCCGGACACGTATTCGTTGACGGAAGCGTCAGCGACAAGGCCGGCGTCATGGTGCCAACGACTGCGCGCGTGACTGTGCAGCAAGGACCGACCTTCGTGAGTCGCGGCGGCGCGAAACTGGCGGCCGCGCTCGATCGGTTCGGCGTTGATGTGCGCGGGATGACCTGCGCTGACGTGGGCGCTTCGACGGGCGGCTTTACCGACTGCTTGCTGCAACGTGGAGCCGCGCACGTGACGGCGATTGATGTTGGTTATGGGCAATTGGCTTGGAAACTGCGCCAGGACGCGCGCGTCACGGTGTTGGAACGCACCAATGTGCGCTACCTGACCGAACTGCCAGGCGCCGGCCTGGTGGATTTGGTCACGATTGACGTCTCTTTCATTGGCCTTAACCTCGTCATCCCTGCGGTCTTGCCCTGGCTCAAGGCTCCACACGGCAGCGTGATCGCTCTGGTCAAGCCGCAGTTCGAGGCCGGCAGGCAGCAGGTCGGCAAGGGAGGCGTCGTCCGAGATCCGCGCGTCCACCACGCTGTGCTTGAACAGACCTTAACGTGGGCGCAGAGCCAACGGTTGGATGTTCTGGGGCTGATGCGCTCGCCCATCACAGGGCCGGCTGGCAACATTGAGTTCCTGGCCTGGCTGCGCCCCGGCCAGGGCAGCGGCGATGTGTCCGCACTGATCGCGGCTGGCCTTACGGGTTGATGTGGGAATATAGAAGCCATACGTCATTTTTGACACAGCGCGTCGTTCGTGTTACAATTGCAGCTTGCACGTGATGTACCTGCACGTTGTCCATGACCTATTTGCTGACATGGTTGTCAAGAGAAACCCATCCGCGGAGGAATTGGGTCACGAAGACCTATCCGCAAGATGGGTTATTTGTTGTTAAGTGGGCAATATCAAGGGCAGAAGCAGGCCAGTATTGCCTCCCGAATATCCTGCTAATTGATTGACCGATTGCACAACCGTTGCATCGGTTGCTGCAAGCCTGAGTTAAGGAGTGGAGAGCGCATGACGAACTTCGCCACTGGTCGCCAGAGCACACCGGCTTTTCGCAAGAACTATGGTCGCATCCATGATGTTCATCCCCTTCCACCGTTGATTGAAGTCCAGTTGGAAGCGTTTGAATGGTTCAAGTCAGAGGGATTACGCGAATTACTCGAAGAGATTTCGCCGATTGTCAGTTTCAATAAGCAATTAGAGTTGCATTTTGGTGATTTCTGGTTTGGTGAACCAAAGTATTCAGAAAAAGACTGTCGTGATCGCGACATGACCTTCTCGGCCCCGCTGTGGGTCAAGGTGCGGCTGATCAATAAGGCGACAGGTGAGATTCCTGAACAGGACGTTTTCATGGGCGATTTCCCGCTCATGACCGAAAATGGCACCTTTGTCATCAACGGCGCGGAGCGCGTGGTGGTGAGCCAGCTTATTCGCTCACCCGGCGTCTATTTCAAGGTGGATGAAGACCGCACCACCGGGCGCGAGCTGTGTGCGGCCAAGCTGATTCCTAGCCGCGGCGCCTGGCTCGAATTCGAAACCAGCAAGCGCGATGTGATTTCGGTTAAGGTTGACCGCAAGCGCAAGCTGCCGGTAACGATTCTGCTGCGCTCGATTGGCTTTGGCAGCGATGAAGAAATCTATGAACTGTTCCAGGATGTGGACACGGTGCCCGATCATCCGTACATCAACGCCACCCTGGAACGCGATCCAACTTCGACGCCAAATCGGGCAGATGCAGACAAAGGCGTGCGCGATGCGCTGCTGGAATTCTACAAGAAACTGCGCCCTGGCGACCCGCCAACCGAAGAGAATGCGCGCAGCTTTATGCAAAACCTGCTGTTCGTGCCGCGGCGCTATGACCTGGGCAAAGTGGGGCGCTATAAGCTCAACAAGCGCCTGGGCGCCGAAACGCATGTGCCGTTGGCAACCCGCATCCTGACCAAAGAAGACCTGGTGGCTGTGATCAAGCGGATCATCCAGGTCAACAACGGAGTGTATGCTGAAGACGATATTGATCACCTGGGCAATCGGCGTGTCAAAACGGTGGGCGAGCTGATTCAAAACCAGCTGCGCATCGGCCTGCTGCGCATGGAGCGGGTGGTGCGCGAGCGCATGAGCACGCGCGACCCGGAGCAGATCACCCCCCTGGCTCTGGTCAACATCCGGCCGGTGGTGGCGGCGACGCGTGAGTTTTTTGGCGGCAGCCAGCTCAGCCAGTTCATGGATCAGACCAACCCGCTGGCTGAATTGACGCACAAGCGCCGCCTGAGCGCCCTGGGGCCTGGTGGACTACGCCGTGAGCGCGCCGGTTTCGACGTGCGCGACGTGCACCACAGCCATTATGGCCGCATCTGCCCCATCGAAACGCCAGAAGGCCCCAACATTGGGTTGATTGGTTCGATGGCAACATTCGCCCGCGTCAACGAGTATGGCTTCATCGAGACGCCTTACCGCCGGGTTATCAGCACGGTGGCCAATAGTGCAGACCGCCTGGTGGGCCGCACGTTGCGCGAACGATTGGTGGACCCGACCACCAAAGAGGTGATTGCCGAACCGGACACGGAGATTAGCCCAGATCTGGCCGAATTGATTGCCACCTACAGCGACGCCTACGCGGAAGTGCGCGTCAAGACGCACGCGACGACTGAGGTCATGTACGCCACGGCGGATGAGGAAGAGGATTCCTCCATCGCACAGGCCAGCGCGGCGCTGAACAGTCGCGGTGAGTTTCAGAACCCACGTGCATCTGCGCGCCACAGCAAGGACTTCTTGTTCGAAACACCAGAACGGATCGAACTGATGGACGTGTCGCCCAAGCAGAGCGTCAGTGTGTCCGCGGCGTTGATTCCGTTCCTCGAACACGACGACGCCAATCGCGCGTTGATGGGATCAAACATGCAGCGTCAGGCCGTGCCGCTGCTGCGCCCGGAAGCGCCGATTGTCGGTACGGGTATGGAATACCAGGCAGCCGTGGACTCCGGCCAGGTGGTGGTGGCGCGGGCGCCGGGTGAAGTTGCCAGCGTCACCGGGCGTGATGTAACAATCCTGGAGGAAGACGGCTCCCGTCGCGTCTATTCGCTGCGCAAGTTCAACCGCTCCAATCAGTCTACCTGTATTGATCAGCGGCCGGTTGTGCGCAAGGGCCAATGGGTGCGCAAGGGTACGGTTTTGGCCGATTCCAGTTCCACTGAGGTCGGTGAATTGGCCCTGGGGCAGAACGTGCTGGTGGCTTTCATGAGTTGGGACGGCGGCAACTATGAGGACGCCATCCTGATCAGCGAACGCATGGTCATGGAAGACAAGTACAGCTCCATTCACATCGAGAAACACGAGGTGGAAGCGCGCGACACGAAGTTGGGGCCTGAGGAAATTACTCGCGACATTCCCAACGTGGGCGAAGATGCCTTGAAAGACCTGGACGAGGAAGGCGTGATTCGCATTGGCGCGGAAGTAGGCCCCGGCGACATTTTGGTTGGCAAGATCACACCCAAGGGTGAAACTGAATTGACTCCCGAAGAGAAACTGCTGCGCGCGATCTTTGGCGAAAAGGCGCGCGAGGTCAAGGACTCTTCATTGCGTTTGCCGCACGGCGAAAAAGGTAAAATTGTGGACATCAAGGTCTTTGGCCGCGATGACTACCGTGACCTACCGGCCGGCGTGGAAAAGATGGTGCGCGTCAGCGTGGCGCAGCGCCGCAAGATCATGGAAGGCGACAAGATGGCCGGCCGCCATGGCAATAAGGGCGTCATCTCCAAGATCGTGCCGGTGGAAGACATGCCGTATCTCGAAGATGGAACGCCGGTGGACATCATTCTCAACCCACTTGGCGTGCCTGCACGCATGAACATCGGTCAGGTGCTGGAAACGCACCTGGGCTACGCGGCT
>JBGAVB010000057.1:0-10292 GCA_044228345.1 Anaerolineae bacterium
GGGCGCAGCAGGCAGGTGATCGGGCTGGCCCAGAGGACATCTTGCAGCAGGCGCTCGGCCTCGGGGCTGTGGCTCGCGGTCCACCACGGGACCAGCTCGTCGCGCACGCTGAGCGCCCCGGGCACGGACCAGCGCAGGCGCCGGCGGAGCCGCCAACGCCGAATGGGTCAGCGCCAACGTGAGCAGCAGCGTCCTAACCACGTAACGGAGACAAACAACCACGAACGTCCTCCCGCACGCTGCACCAGCGCGCCGCCGGGGAAGAAGACCAGGCAATCCACGGCGATCCGCGTTCACCCGCGGCTTGATGTTCAGGTCAGTTCTCACACACAAAGCCATCAAGAGTTTCCGGCGCCGCGGCGTCTTTGTGTGAGCCAATCCATCTGCAAAGCCCGTACTTTCGGATTTAGTCAGCCAGAAATACCTTGTCGGGCTGCCATACCTGCTGGCCGGCGTCATAGGTGACCAGGGCAATCAGGCGGCCGGCGGGGTCATAGGCGCGGCCGGCGGATGTGGCCGGCGGCATAGGCGCCGTGACCGGATTGCCATGCAGCAGGACGTGCGTGCGGCCCGCGTCAAGATAGACAGGCGTCAGCTCAAGCACAGCCTGATCAGGCGGCAGCAGAAAACGCTGCCAATCACCGGCTTGCGCGGCTGCGGCCAGGGTTTCCAAATCCACGCTGTCTTCTAAACGGAAATGTCCGCTGGCCTCCCGCACCAGGCTGGCGAGGTGCGCGCCGCAGCCCAACGCCTGCCCCAAATCGAACGCCAGCGAGCGGATGTACGTGCCGGGCGAACAGGCGACGCGGATCGTCAGCACCGGCGATTGCCAGCTCAGCAGTTCAATCGGCGCGATATGCACCCGGCGCGTGGGCAGTTCGACGGTCTGCCCGCGCCGCGCCTTGCGATACGCGGCCACGCCGGCAATCTTCAACGCCGAAAAAGCCGGCGGCTGCTGTTCGATGTCTCCCACGAAACGCGCCAACGCGTGCTGGAGATCGCCGGGCGTCAAGCCCGGTACGGGTGCGGTTGCCAACACCTCGCCTTCCGCGTCATACGTGCTGGTGTTGACGCCCAGGTGAATGGACGCCTGGTAGACTTTGGTACCAGCCTGTAGATACTCCACCAGGCGCGTGGCCGGCCCCAAGGCCATCAGCAAGACGCCGGTCGCCAGGGGATCCAGGGTGCCCGCATGGCCGATTTTGTCCACGCCCGTGATGCGGCTGATCGCGTTGACCACCCAGCGCGACGACCTTCCGGCCGGCTTGTTGATGTTCAAAAGACCGAAAACCATTGCCCTCGCGTATCCTTCTTCCCTCATGCCGGCTCGTCGAAGCGCGGCTGCGGAAAGCCCTGGCTGGTCAGGCTCTGGTCCAATGCCGCGATAACCAGGCGTCGCACCTCAGCCAGGCTGCCTTTCAACGTGCAGCCAGCCGCCAGCGAATGGCCGCCGCCGCCCAACGCCATGGCCGCTTCTGCCACGGAAAAGCCGGGAATGGCACGCAGGCTGACCTCGACCTTGCCGCTGCGCTCCACGAAGACCGCCGCCACGTCGGCCTCGACGGCGCTGCCGAGAAAACTCGAAAGTCCCGCGTCCGCGCCCTCTTCCTGGATGCCAGCGGCGCGGCGATCCTCCTCTGTCACCTCGCTCCACACGAGGCGGCCGTGCTGGCGCACGCGGCTTAATACACGGCCCCACAGGCGCACTTGCGCCAGCGAGCGGCGTTCGAGCGTCATCTCCATGATCTGGAACATCGGCGCGCCAGCCTCAAGCAGGCGCGCCGAAATCTGCATGGCACGCGGCGTGGTGTTGCTGGTGCGGAATCCGCGCGTATCGGTGACGAGACCGGTCAACAGGCTGGTGGCAAGCGCAGGCGTCAGCGGCACATGCAGGTGATCGGCCAGCAGGAACATCATTTCAGCCGTCGCCGCCGCGGTGGGGTCAATCCAATTGACTGCGGCAAAGCGCAGATTCGTGATATGGTGGTCAATGACGAGCGTGGGGATGCCCGTCGCGGCCGCGCCCAGGTAGGGATCGCCCAGCCGCCGGGGATCGCTGGCATCCAGTCCCACCAGCAGGTCGAATGGGCCAGGGGCCGCGGTCACGATGGCGCGAATGCCTGGCAAGAAGTGGAGCGTTTCGGGCGCGGGATCCGCGCAGGCCAAGGTGCACGATTTGCCCAGGTAACTGGCAATTGCGCCAAAAGCCAGCAAGGAGCCGATGGCATCGCCGTCTGGGCTGATATGCGAAACAGCCAGGATCGAAGAAGCCCGACCGATGGCCTGCGCCGCTTGTGGGAGCGCGACCTCGGTCGGGTCAAAGTCATGGGTTGTGGCCGGCTGCTGAATGTCTGCCATACGCAACCGTTAGTCGTGACTCTCGGCGGGAGGCGGCGCGGGCGCCGGGAGCTGACTGGCGATTTCTTGCAGCAGACGATCCACGCGTTCTGCGCGCGCCTCGGTGCGATCGAGTTTGAACGTGAGTTCCGGGGTGTAACGCAGGTTGACGTGCTCAGCCAGGCGGCGGCGCAGAAAGCCGTTGGCATGTTCCAACCCGCGGATGGCGTCACGTTCCACGAGCGGATCATCGTCCAACACCGAGAAATAGACGCGCAGCTGCCGATAATCGGCCGAAATATCAACATCGCTGATCATCACAGGCGCCAGGCGGGGGTCGCCGAGGTCGCCGCTGAGAATCAACACGAGTTCCTCGCGTAGAAGCCCATTCAGGCGGGCACGCCGATGATTCGTCATGTGCAGATCCTTTTTAGCGGACACGCTCCATCTTGTACGCTTCCAAGATGTCGCCTGGCTCGTAGGCGTCGAATTTTTCCAGGGTGACGCCGCACTCGAAACCAGCCTTGACATCACTGACGTCTTCCTGGAAGCGTTTGAGCGACTGCATACGCGTGGTGGCAACCACCTGGTCGCCGCGCTTGACGCGAATGAGCGAGCCGCGGGCCACAAAGCCGCTGCGCACGATGCAGCCGGCCACGGTGCCCTTCTTGCTCAGATGGAACACCTGGCGCACTTCCACCTCGCCCTGGTGGGCTTCACGATAGACCGGCTCCAGCATACCCTTGAGCGCCAGTTCCACCGACTCCAGAAGATTGTAGATGACGTCATACGTGCGCACATCAACGCCCTGCGTCTCGGCCACATTCTGGGCGGCGCCGTCGAGCGAGGTATTGAATCCGATCACGATCGCGCTGGACGCAGCCGCCAGGTTGATGTCTGACTCGGTGATCTTGCCCAGGCCCTGGTGCAGAATCTTGATCTTGACTTCGTCGTTGCTCAGGCGATTCAACGAATTGACGATTGGCTCCAATGATCCCTGGAAGTCTGCCTTGAGGATCAAGTTCAATTCCTTGACCTGGCCCGCCTGCATCTTCTGGAAGACGTCCTCCAGGCTGACGAGCTTG
The DNA here is from genome assembly GCA_044228345.1 of Anaerolineae bacterium. Lineage (GTDB taxonomy): Bacteria > Chloroflexota > Anaerolineae > SSC4 > Amarolineaceae > Amarolinea. The sequence continues at coordinate 3,423 of JBGAVB010000057.1, forward strand.
GTGGGTGCGACCGCGGCGGCGCGGTGCGCAGCCTGCCAGGCTTCGACATCGGCGCGCGCAGATGTGTAGTCTGCCATCACCTTGAAGGTGTCGCCGGCCGTAGGCGCCGTGCTGAAGCCCATGACGCGGGCCGGCATACTGGGCGGCGCCGAGTCCACCGGATTGCCGCGATCGTCGAACATGGCGCGTACGCGGCCAGCGACGCCGCCGGCGACGATCGCGTCGCCAACGTGCATCGTGCCCGTTTGCACCAGCAGCGTGGCGATCGGACCGCGGCGTGGATCGTTTTCGCTCTCGATCACGGTCCCAATCGCACGGCCGTCAGGGGTGCTCATGGGCGGGTTGATGTCGGCCACCAACAGGATGTTTTCCAGCAGATCATTGATGCCGCGCTTCATCTTGGCCGAGACTGGCACGCAGATCACATCGCCGCCCCATTCTTCGATCAGCAAGCCGGCGTCAGCCAGCTCCTGTTTGACGCGATCCGGATTGGCGTTCGGCTTGTCCACCTTGTTCATCGCGACCACGATCGGCACCTTGGCTGCCTTGGCATGGCTGATCGCTTCTTTGGTCTGGGGCATCACGCCGTCGTCGGCCGCGACGACCAAGACCACGATGTCCGTCACCTGCGCGCCGCGGGCGCGCATCGCGGTAAACGCCTCGTGACCAGGCGTGTCCAGGAAGGTGATTCGGCGGCCGTTCAGCTCAATCTGATACGCGCCGATGCGCTGCGTGATGCCGCCGGCTTCGCCTTCCACGACGTTGGTCTTGCGAATCGCATCCAGGAGCGTGGTCTTGCCATGATCCACATGCCCCAGCACGGCCACGACGGGTGGTCGTTCGATGAGCTTTTCATCATCCTGTGATTCCAAGATCCGCTGCCGCAGCGTCTTCGGCTCGCCGTCGGTCTCATTCGCCGGGCCTGGTTCTTCAACCACGGCCGTGGCCACAGGCTTCACCTCGACGCCGAACTCCGAGCCAATCACGGCCGCGGTGTCGAAGTCAATCGTTTGCGTGATGGGCGCCATGATGCCGTAGTTCATCAGCACCTTGATCAGGTCAATCGGGCTTTCCTGCATCAACTGCGCCAGGTCGCGCACCGTGATCGCCGGCGGAATCTCCACCGACGTGGGTTTGGCTGGCTTGGCTGGGACAGCAGGAGCCGCAACCGGCGCTATGGGCCGTGGACCCGCATGCGAAGGCCGTCCACCGCCGCCGCTGCCAGGACGCCCGCCCGGTCTATTCTGACCCTGGGGCGATCGCTGGCCGCTTCGACTGGGCGCGCCGCTGATGCGGGGGGCGCCGCCAAATGACGGCGCCGGCCGTGAATTGCCTCCACCGGGCCGCGCGCCGCCGCCCGGCGTTTGCGGGCGGGTTGGCGAAGCCGCAGCCTGCGGTCTGGCGTTGTCTGGTCGCGCCGGCTGCTGCACAGGCGCGGCCGATCGTGCCGGTTGGTTATTGCCGCCGACTGGTCGCGCCGGTTGGTTATTGCCGCCGGCCGGTCGCGCCGGTGAGTTGTTGCCGCCGCCCGCGGGGCGCGGCGCAGATGAGCCAGCCGTCGGGGACGTCGGGCGCGAGCCGTTCGCGGTCGGCGACGGCCGATTCGAGGTTGGCCGCGCGGGCGGGCCGGCGTTCACCGGCCGCACATTCGGCGCGTTATTGTCCGCGGCCGCTTTGACGGCGCTGACGGGAGCGGCCGGCGCTTGCGGCCCTGGCCGACGTTCCTCTTTGTCTTGGCCGTTGCTTGGTTTATCTTGACCCGGCCGTGGGGCGCTTGGCGTTGCAATGGGTGCTATTGGTTTTGATTTTACTTCTGTTGCCATATTCTACATCTCCCCGACGATCCTACAGATCACGCGTTGGCCTACGGCAGCCTGTGCAGGGAGCGATCAAGGCCTGGCAAGCAGCCAGGGCGTGATCGGCAGGCCGCGCGTATCACAGCGCGTTCAGGACGCATTTTCTATTTTTTGGTGTTACGGAAAGTACCCGTTAACCCTGTTGCGAGTTGTCAGGTGTCGAGGTAGACGAGGATGAGCTGCAAGAGACTGGAGAGTGATCAAAACCATAGATGAGGACTGAACGCAGTTGAATTACATACGCTCACTCCCCTGTATTCCCCAGCCGGTCGCGCCGCCGCACCCGACGTATCCCATACCTGACTGAATATCCTTCTGCTGACTCATATCCTTTTGCGTAATTCGCACCATCCGCCGATGGCTTGCGCCCCACCTGTTGATGTAATCCAGCACGTGAATCACACCACTTTAGACTCGACGGTCTCATCAAAAGACACTTGACTGGCGGCAAAGGCGCGCAGCGCCGCCAGATCATCTGCGGTCAAGGTCACGTGCAAGGCACGCGCCAACGCGTGGCTGCTCAGCGCCTTTTCCCAACACACCGCGCGGTGACAAAGGTACGCGCCGCGCCCGGCGCGCTTGCCGGTTGGATCAACCAGCACGCCCTCAGTCGGCGTGCGCACGATGCGAATGAGGGCGCGTTTACCTTGCACCTCACGACAGACCACACACATACGCTGCGGAACGCGCCGCGGCTTGGTCTTCACGCGTCCTATTCCTCGTCGAATTGGTCCCAGGCGGACTGTTCGCGCTTGTGGCGGCGCACAGAAACCACCGCCCCGCGCGTCTCATCGAACACCAGGTGCTGTTTCTTGCTGCGCTTGCGCTTACGCTCACGTTCCGCTTCCAGGCTTTCTTCGCCATCGCCTTCGGCCGCCACGAACTCCGTGTAATCTTCCGGCGATATCTCCACCTGGAAGCCTTCCGTGGCTCCATCCCAAACTGCCGGGCCAGGCTGCAGCGCGGCTTCTGCGTCTGTCTCAGTCTGCACTTCAGCCTCGGCTGGCGGCGCTGCCGCAACCGCGGCTTCCTCAACCACCGCCGCTGCTGGCGCAGTTTCAAGGGTCGCCTCGGCCGGCGCAGGCGTTGGGGTCGTCACGGCCGGTTCGCCGGCGTCCACGCGCTCCGGTTGCGCCGCGGCCTCGGCGGCCTCGGGCAAGGCCGGCTCGAACGGTCGGCTCTCCAGGGCCAGCGTATCGAACGAGGGCAAGCCGCCCTGGGCGGCCGCGCGATCGCGCAAGATCTGCTCCGCGATGGCGAGCAGGTCACGCTCCGGCGTCACGGCCTGGCGCGCCTTCGACACCAGGACCTGGGACAGGTTTTCCTTGGCGGCGTCGGTTTCGCTCTTGATGTCAATGCGCCAACCGGTCAGCTTGGCAGCCAGGCGGGCATTCTGCCCTTCCTTGCCAATCGCCAGCGACAGCTGCCGATCAGGCACGACCACGATTGCGGTCTTATTCTCGCCGCCGCGGTCTTCCAGGTAGACTTCGTTCACCTTGGCCGGGCTGAGCGCGCTAATGATGAAGGTGCGCGGATCGCTGCTCCACTCCACCACGTCAATCTTCTCGCCGCTGAGCTCGGTGACGATATTCTGAATGCGCACCCCGCGCATGCCCACGCAGGAGCCGACGGGGTCTACGCCAAACTGGGTGGCGGCGACCGCGACCTTGGAGCGCTGGCCCGGCTCGCGGGCGATGCTTTTGATCTCCACGACGCCGTTGGCAATTTCGGGCACTTCCAGTTCGAGCAAGCGCCGCAGCATATTGCGGTGCGTGCGTGACAGTTTGAGCATTGGGCCGCGCGTGCCTTTTTGCACCTCGGTCAAATAGGCGCGCAAGCGGCCATTGACGCGATAACGCTCGTTGGGAATCTGCTCGGCCTTGGGCAAAACGGCTTCGCCTCGATCCAACCCCACGGTGACATCGCCGGTGGCAAAGTCCACGCGTTGAATGGTGCCGCTGATGATCTCATTTTCACGGTCAGCAAAGGCCTTGAACGTCGCGTCGCGTTCTGCCTCACGGATGCGCTGCAAGATCACCTGCTTGGCCGTTTGCGCCGCGATGCGGCCAAAATCGGTCGGCGTGGTTTCCACATACACCGTGCCGCCCATTTCAGCCTGTTTATCCAGGACTTTGGCCTGCGCCAGCAGCACTTCATTCTTGCTGTCGGTCACCTTGTCAACCACCTGGCGCGCTGAAAAGACACGAATCTGGCCCGTGTCCTGATCAATCTTCACCATGATGTTGCCCGTTGCGCCGAAGTTTTTCTTGTACGCTGACACCAGCGCCTGCTCGATAGCCTCAACCACTACCTCGCGCTGCAGCGCCTTTTCTGAGCAGATCTGGTTAATCGCAATAATCAACTCATTCCGCATGCCGATTCGAGATTCCTCCGCGCCCTGTCCTTGATGCCCTGTTCTACGCCAAAAAGAAAAGTGGGACTGGCCCACTTTTTCTGCAAACGATGCTCTAACGAGTACAAGAGCATTATAGCACAAGATGACCGTGCTGGCAAACTTTCGGGGAGTTCAGAGATTGAAGATCAGAGATTAGAGATCAGGTGTGTGGAAGGCGGATGATCTCCGGTCTCCGGTCTCCGGTCTCCGGTCTCCGGTCTCTGGTCTCTGGTCTCCGGTCTCCCTACCTCACCCTGGTCTCGCGACCTACGAAGGTCAAGAAGGGTTGCAGCGACGCCTTGACGGGCCGGCGCGCGAGGAGGTAGATTGCAGGTTGGCAAATGGAAGTCAAGAGTCGGAGTTAGCAAGCCAGCGCAGGGCGTCTAGTTCGTGTTCCAGGTCGTGCAGAGCGTGGATGTAGGCCAGCGTGGTTTCGGCCAGGGGCAGCCAGTAGACGCGCTCGAAATAATCGGCGGTGCGGTCATGCCAGTTGTCGGCGGCGGCCCACCATTCGGCTTCTAGCTGCCGGGCGATGTCCAGCATCGCTGCGCTCAGGTCGTCCATCGTTCCTCACACTCTCCGTTCGGCGCCGCCCGGCGCGCCCTCGCGGCGTTCGGCCGGCTGGGCGGCCCCTTGCTCTGACCAGGGGGACGGAGGCCCAGCGGGCGTTGGCGGCTCGAGCGTTGGCGGCGGCTCGGCGGCGCCCTCGGCGGTCAGCGCGTCGAGGTCAATATCGGCTTCGATCAATATCCATTCGCCGCCAGGTTGGCGGCCATAGACGGCCGCCGTGGCGCGGGTATGATCAGCGACAACAGCCAACACCGGCACGTTGGCCGGACCCATTTCCTCCACCAGGCGGCCGAGGCGCGCATTGGTTGGACTCCACTGCGCGGAGGCGGGATCGGTCATCCCGGCGGCGGTTTCAGCCACCCAGGCGGCTGAGCCTTGCTCGCCGGCTGCCGTTTGCCCCAGGCGCAGCGCGCCATCCTGGCTCATTTTGGACTCCACCACGATCAGCGGCAGACCGGGTGCGCGGAAGACGCGGTCGAAACCGTGCGCGGGCTGCGTAAACGTGATTTCCTGCAGACCAAAGCGCCGGCTGAGAACGATAGAAGCCATCTCCTCGCCCGCGCGACCGAGCACGTGATTCACCCGCCCCTGCGCCAGGCGCATGGCCCCGATGGCCGCGCCCATCAGGTCGGGTATGCCCGCGGCGCCCAGGCTCAACGCCGCGCCGATCAATTGGGTGGTCTGATAGGCTTCCAGGGTGGCGATGCGGCGATCCAGGTAGGTGACCGCGCCGGACAGATCGGCGTCGAGCGTGTGTTCGAGATCGTAACGCCGACGCTCCCACGCGCGGACGGCATCGTCGAAGCGGCGGCGCTCGTTCAGGATGTGGGCCACGCGCTGTTCCGCGCGCTGCAGCGCCATTTCGACGCGTCCGCAGTCCGCGGGCAGCCCCTGGGCCGCGGCGCGCCAGCAGTCATAGAGGAGATCGGTGAGCTGATTGACCTGGCGACGTGCGGCTGCCTCCAGGCGCTCGAAGGTTCCGGTCGCGCGCAGAACGGCCGTCTGCACGGGCGGCAAGGCGTCCGTGGCGCGGCCGGCGAAGGTCAGGAGGGCGGCGCGCAGATTCTGCAGCGCGTCCAGATCGGCGTGAATTTGGGTCATCGGCCCTCATGCAGTTCGAACAGCAGCGAATCATCAACCGGCGATCACTCTCACCTTGCCCACCCATTGGGGCAGGATTGACAGGATGAACAGGATTTCTGCCTTGCGACGCGCAAGACAATCATTGCAGAGAGCCAAACAACCTGTCAATCCTGTGAATCCTGTCTCAGTCCCCGCTGGCCTGAGCCATCACAGTCGGCGCAGCCATTGAGGATGGCCAATCCAATGCCTATGTGTCAAGGAATTTGCCTCCCCATTCGATCAGGCGCGCCAGGTGATTCTCATGGCCGTCGGTGGCGGCCAGGTAACGTTCGACCCCGTGAGCCACCTCTTCCAGGTCGCGACCGAACTCGTGGTATTTGTTGTCGGTCCACACGCCGCCCAGGTCACGCCAATGGCCGATCATGCTGCGAAACTCGTCGTCCAGCAGTTGGTCGAAGCGGCGCAGATGATCGAGAAAGCCCTGCATCCTTTCAAGATCGGTATCTATCTTACTCATGATCGGTTTCTCTCCTTCTTGGGCCAGACAGGTCTGCGCGCGGCCAATGAGGTTTTTGCGAAAAAAATTTTGGCCGCCTGCGGCGGCCTGGCGCCAGCGCACGCCTTGCCGGGGGCATGCCGGCGCCTCACGGGAGCGAGCCAGCAGGCCAGAGAGCCAGCGCTTTCCAGAGACCAGAGGCGCCAGCGGCCAGCGGCCCAACAGCTAGGGGAGCACAACTCGAAAACCGAGGTCCGCATTCCGGATGTGCTGATTGAGCCTGAGGCGGAAGGCGCACCCCACCCTCGCTGCATCGTTGTTGTACGCACCGCCATGCAGCACACGTCCAGTACTTTGGCCTTCATACAGGTTTTCGCACCACTCCCAGACGTTGCCGGCCATGTCGAGCAGACCGTAGGGGCTCTTGCCCGCCGGATAACTCCCCACCGCCGTCGTGTCCTTCACGTTCA
>JBGAVB010000058.1:0-10159 GCA_044228345.1 Anaerolineae bacterium
CAACAGCTCATCCGGCCCAGACGCGCAGGACGTGGCGCCCGCCCCGGACGGCAAAGTGACATTTGTTCCGGGTGTCAGCGCGCCCAATGTCCCGGTTGTACCGGGCGCGACCCTGTACGATAACGGCCCGCTGGTCACCCATGCCGGCGGCGGCTTCGGCGGCGCCGATGCCAGCGCCGTGCAGACGTCGCTGCTCAACGGCACCCTCGGTTTCGGTCATGCGGTCAGCTCAGGCTTCCGCGTCGCCGATGACTTTACCGTCCCGGCCTCGGGCTGGACGATCAACACCATCACCTTCTATGCCTACCAGACTGGCTCGACGACCACGTCAACCATCAACGCGGTGAACCTGCGTATCTGGGACGGCGACCCGAGCCTGGGCACCTCGAACATCGTGTTTGGTGACACCACAACCAACCGCCTGGCCAGCACCAGCTTCTCCAACATCTACCGCGTCACCGACACCACGCTGACCAACAGTACGCGTCCGATCATGGCAGACGTCGTCACCGTGGGCGTCAGCCTCTCGGCCGGCACCTACTGGCTTGACTGGCAGACGGGTGGTACGCTCGCTTCCGGCCCCTGGGCGCCGCCCGTGACGATTTTGGGGCAAACAGCGAAGACTGGCTCCAATGGCTTGCAGTACAACCCGACGGGTGGCACCTGGGGTGCGCTGATTGACACCGGCAATAACTCGGTGCAAGACCTGCCCTTCATCATCGAGGGCACGGTCAACACTGGCCCCACGGCAACCCCGACGCCGACTTCGCCGCCCACCAACACGCCGACCCCAACCGCCACGCCGAACAGCTGCACGGTGACGGAAGGCTTCGAGAGCGCCACCCTGGGCATCTTCACCGCTGACGGTACGCCGGCCTGGACCGCCGTGACGACGCAGGCTCATTCGGGCTCCTATTCGGCCTTTGCGCCTAACGGCAGCACGGTAACCGACACGCGTTTGCAGTCAACGAATCCCGTTGCCATTCCCATTGCCGCGACATCGGCCTCGCTGACTTTCTGGCACCGCGTGGCAACGGAGAGCACCTTCGACGGCGCCGTGCTGGAGATCAGCACCGACGGCGGCGCTACCTGGAATGACGCCGGGGCGAACATCACCTCGGGCGGCTACAACGCCACGATCAGTTCTTCCTTTGGCAACCCGCTGGCCGGCCGTCAGGCCTGGTCAGGGGCCATTCCCGCCGGCGCTGGCTTCGTGCAGGTGACGGTCAATCTGCTGCCCTACGCCGGGCAGAACGTGTGGTTCCGCTACCGCCTGGGCACCGACACCTCGGTCGCCGCCACCGGCGTATGGGTGGATGACGTGATGGTCACCTACACCCCGTGCGGGACGCCCACCGGCGTTGAGCTGAGCAGCCTGGACAGCGGTTCCACGCCCGCCCCGGTCAACAACTGGCTGATCGTGGCCCTGGCGTTGGTCCTGCTCGTTGGCTCGGCAGCCATCCTGCGCCGCCGCAGCACCAACTAGGACCTAGCCCTCGGCGTTTGTAAAAAACGCTGAACAGGTTCCTGTCGTTCAAAAGCAGAACCGGGTTTCTTGACGCAAAAGAAACCCGGTTTTCTGTTCAAATGGCCGAGTGATTTGCTCTAGCAAATTGGGATGGTACAATGGCCTTGCTTCTATACACGCCATGGGGCAATTCGAGCAAGAATGGCTGAGGTAACGAGATGTTCTCTTCACTGGCTGAGATGGTGGAGGCCGCAGAACAACAGGGCAAGCCGTTGTCAGAGGTTGTCATCACGACGGAGCTGAAGCAAAGCCGCCGCACGCGCGCGGAAGTCTGGGAACGGATGCGCCAACGGCTGCTGGTGATGCGACGCAGCGCAGGGATAGGCATCGCGCAGCCGGTGCAATCGCTGAGCGGGATCAGCGGCGGCAGCGCCTACAAGTTTTGGCAATGGCTCGAGGCGGGCAATCAGCCGCTGAGCGGGCCAATCCTTAGCCGGGCGGTGGCGCGGGCCATGGCGGTCAACGAGGTCAACGCGGGCATGGGGTGCATTGTGGCGACGCCCACGGCGGGTTCGGCTGGCATCCTGCCCGGCGTCTTGTTGACCTTGCAAGAGGTGCGAGGCTTTGATGATGACGACCTGGTGGCGGCCCTCTTCACGGCCAGCGGCATTGGCGGGGTGATCATTCACCGCGCGCATGTCTCCGGCGCGGCCGGCGGTTGTCAGGCGGAAACAGGCAGCGCGGCGGCCATGGCCGCGGGCGCGGCCGTCGAGCTGCTGGGCGGCGCGCCGCGACAATCAGCGCAGGCGGTGGCCATCACCTTGAAGAATATGCTGGGGCTGGTGTGCGACCCGGTGGCCGGGTTGGTGGAAGTGCCGTGCGTCAAACGCAATGCGGCCGGCGCGGCCCAGTGCTTTGTGGCTGTAGATTTGGCGCTGGCGGGGGTGGAAAGCGTCATCCCGCCGGACGAGGTGATTGACGCCATGGCCGATATTGGCCGCAACATGAATGAGCGCTACCGCGAGACCGCACAGGGGGGTCTTGCTGCCACGCCAACGGGTAAACGGCTGGCAAAGTTGGTTTGGAAAGAAGAGCGCTGATCGAGAAATGATTGGCTTTTTCGGCACAAGGTCAATTCATTGAAGACGGGGGAGAAAACGGGGGAACGCTCGTGGGAATTTCATTTGTTGGGCCGGGAACGCGTACGCGACAGAATTTTGATCGCAGTCTGAACGAACTGAGCGGCATTTTGCAGGCCATGGGCAACGATGTGGTGCAGGCGTTGAGCCAGGCGCTGCAGGTGTGGCAAACCGATGATCTAAACCTGGCGCGCGAGGTGGTAAGCAGCGATTATCGCATCAATCGGGAGCGCATCGAGCTGGAAGAACGCTGTACGCAGCTGATTGCCATGCAAGCGCCGGTGGCGCGTGATCTGCGCCGAATTTTGGCCGCGCTGACCATCGCGTCGGAGCTGGAGCGGATGGGCGATCATGCCAAAAAAATTGCCAATATCCGGCTCAAATCGCCGCAGGTGGCGCACCTGCCGATGGTGCCAGAAGTGGTGGCCATGGGGCAGCCGGTGGTGCATTTGTTGATGTTGGCGCTGACCGCCTTTTCCTCGCTGGATGTGCAGGCGGTGCAGGGGATCACCATCGAAGAAGATGAGATTGACAACCGCTATCGAACGATCATGAATTTATTGTATGCGCATATCATCAACCACCCGGAAGAAGCAGCGGCGGTGATGAGCCTGCAGCGCGTGGCGCACAAGCTGGAGCGCATTGGCGATCGGGCCACGAATATCGCAGAGCAGGTGCTTTACGTGGCCAACGCACGCGTGATCGAAACGAATTGAACGCCGACGCGCCGGCTTTTTCGGCGCGTGGGTTAGACGCGCAGAACCGCAGAGTACACTACGATCTTCTCTACGGGCAGAGAAGAGCGCAGGATATTCTGCGGTTCTGAATAGCATGTTGTTTTTACGGAGGCAGGCCCGAGAACCTCAACATGCCGGCTGTGGGTAATTTGGGGCGATACCGTAACGTATCAACAAGGGTATTATCGCGCTAACCTGCTGAAACGGTTTACTATCTTTCTCTCATTTGTCTGTCAATTATTATCGCCCTGACAACAAGTGATGGGTCATGGTCGGAAAAATTGTCCATTTCCCCCCCAATTGCTGTTTGCCCCCAATTCCCCCCTTATGTAAGGAGATAGCTATGCCGGACTTGGCGGCCGGACTAGCCCCCGCAGTTAGGATCAGCAAAGAACAAGTTACAGAAGTGCTCGAAGCCTGGGGGAAAAATAGCCTTGCCGACACGGCCTTTGCCCGTTCTCTGTACATTCGTCAAAGCCTGAGCCGCTATGGACAGGACGCGTCAGAGGCGATCAAAGCAGAGATCAACCGCTGTTTGCCGCGGCTAAGCAGGGAGCAACAGAGAACAACGACAGCCCTGTTCCAAACAGGCGAGAGGGCGCGCAACATCGCCCGGGCCATGGGCGCCAGCGAATCGAGCATTTATCGCTACCGAACGGCGGCGATCGAGCAACTGGCCGAGGAATGGACCCAGCTTGAGGCAAAAGCCTGGCGCAACTATCGCAGCCTGATCGAAGAGCGCGCGCAAATGGGCAGCGGGCCTTTGTTCGGCGTTGCCGAGAACCTCACCATCTTGCGCAAGGCGCTCTTGGACCCAGACAAGGCCTGGGTCATTGGGATTGATGGCATTGGGGGCATTGGCAAGACGAGCCTGGCGCTGGCCGCCATTCTTGACCATGCCATTCTAACCCGTTTCGATGATGTGGTTTGGGTCAGCGCGCGCCAGTCGCAATGGCACCCGGTCTATGGCATTGTCAATGCAACTCATCCCGCGCTGTCCTATGCCAGCCTCGTGAGTCGGGTGCTGGAGCAGCTGATCGGCGCGCAGGCCACGGCGGTGATGTCGCCGCGCGAGCAGGCCGCCCACATGCGTTTTTTGCTGCAAGAGAAGCCTATCCTGGTGGTGGTGGACAACCTGGAGACAGACAGCGATCAAGAGGCGCTGTTGCCGAACCTGGCCGGCCTGGCCAACCCATCCAAATTTTTGCTAACGAGCCGCTACAGCCTGCGCGAGGCCGCAACCGTCTACACATTCAGCCTGGATGAATTGCCACTGGCCGATGCATTGGACTTGCTGCGCTACGAGCTGCAAAACCGCAACCTGCTGGCGCTGGCCGCGGCGCCAAGCGCCGAACTGGCCCAGACTCATGATGTGACCGGCGGCAACCCACTCGCGATCAAGCTGGTGGCGGGCCAATTGAGCCTCTTTCCCCTGCAACGCATCCTGACCGATTTACGCCAGGCGCGGGGCGAAAAAATTGACAAATTCTATCGCTTCATTTACTGGCAAGCCTGGAAAACGCTCGATGAGAACGCGCGCAACGTTCTCTTGGTGATGCCGTTGGTGGCGGAGGAGGGAGGCGGCCTTTTGCAGATTGAGGCTGTGAGCGAGCTGCCCGCGGCGCAGGTCACCGACGCCTTGCAGCAATTGATTCGCCTGAGCCTGATCAATGTGCATTATGGAGACAGCCCCACGTTAGCGACAGCCAACGACTTCAATCGCTATAGCATCCATCGCCTGACCGAGTCTTTTTTACTGGAAGAGGTCATCAAGTGGCAAGCGGAAGAGGAGAAAAAAGTTTGACGCTTTGTTTTCATTGACAATGGAATCTTTTTGATGTATGATTCCGTCATGAATGAAAACTCTTGGCGTAGCCGCTGGTCGAAAGCAGAAATTCAGGCCTTGCTGCTGGAGCAGGCCCAGTCCTTTTGGCGTCGCGACATCGGCATTGAGCGCGATCAACTGGCCGAGATTCAACGCGCGGCCGCTTTACCGCACGCCGTCATCATTTCCGGCCTGCGTCGGGCCGGCAAATCCACCCTCTTAGCGCAGCTGGCGCATCGGTTGGGCGCAGAGACGTTTTACTACGTCAACTTCGAAGATGAGCGCTTCCTCGGTTTTGCGGCCGAAGATGCCAACGATCTCTACGCCTTGCTGATCGAGCTTTTCGGCGAACGTCGCATCTTTGTGCTGGATGAAATTCAGAATGTGCCTGGCTGGGAGCACTTCGTGCGGCGCTTCATGGAGATGGGCCTCAAATTCTATATCACCGGCTCCAACGCCTCGCTGCTCAGTCGCGAATTAGGCAGTCGCTTGACCGGTCGTTACGTCCCCATTGAGCTTTTGCCCTTTTCCTTGAGCGAATTTGTACGCTTTCGCGGCTATGCGCTGCCGGACCTGACCCGCCTGGCCACAGCCGATATGGCGCGCCTGCAAGGCTTTCTGGCTGAATACCTGCGCCTGGGAGGCGTTCCTGACGCGCTCAAATATCCTGAGCTGCCGTTGCTGCGCACGTTGTATGACGACGTGATCTACCGTGACATCGCCACGCGTTACCGCATCGAAGAGGTGCGCGCGCTGAAGGAATTGGCCTTCTACCTGATGAGCAACCCCGCGTCTCTCGTTTCGTTCAATAAGCTCAAAGAGCAGCTGCGCCTGGGCAGCGTCACCACCGTCAAGAACTACATCGAGTTCCTGGAAAACAGCTGGCTCCTTTTCACGGTCAATGTCTATGATTTCTCGGTCAAGCGCCAACAAATTGCCCCCAAAAAAATCTATGGCATTGACACCGGCCTCTTGCGCGCCATCGGCTTCTCTTTCTCACCGAATACAGGCAAACTGCTGGAAAACCTGGTCTTCCTGGCTTTGCGCCGACGAACGACCGCGATTCACTACCTCACGACGCCTGCCGGCTATGAGATAGATTTTTATCTGCCGGAGACGCGCCAGCTCATCCAGGTCAGTCAAAACATGGCGCAGCCGGCCACCCGCGCGCGCGAGGTGCGCGCCTTGATGGACGCCATGCGGGGCCTGGGCGCAACCCAGGGGCTGATTCTGACCGAGAGCGAGGGGCCGCCGATCGTGGACGCGGGGATGACCATTGAAATTCGCGCCCTGGCGACGTGGCTGCTGCAAGAAGAGACAACATCACCAGATAATCGCACGAACTAAACGTGCATCCTGCCCGCATCTGCGCTAAAATACGGATTGTTGTTGAAATGGCAGGGCGCGCGGTCGCCCTGTCCAAAGCTTCAACAGAGAAGGAAAAAAGAAAGAAAATGATACATAAAAAAGTCGCCATGGCGCATGACAAGAAAATTGCCCTGGTGGCGCATGACAATAAAAAACGTGACCTGATCGAGTGGGCGCAATATAACCGTGACCTGCTCGCCCACCATGAGGTTTTTGCCACGGGCACCACCGGTGAAATCCTGCAAAAAACCCTCGGCTTCGAGATCAAACGGCTGCAAAGTGGACCCTTGGGCGGCGATCAACAGATCGGCGCCAAGATCGTGGAGGGGGCGATTGATTTCTTGATCTTCTTCTGGGATCCGTTAGAACCCCAGCCCCACGATCCTGATGTCAAGGCCCTCCTGCGCATGGCCGTGGTCTGGAACATTCCCATTGCCTGCAATCGCGCCACAGCCGACTTCATGATCTCCTCGCCGCTGATGGATGGGGAGTACGATCGCCTCCTGCCTGATTATGATATTTACCGCACCCGCAAAATCCCCGACGTAGACAATAACGAGCCGGCAGCACTCACGCCAAACGCCATACCAGAGCCTGTCGCGTAATCATCTCGGCGGTTTGGGACAAAATCGCCCCCGGCGCTTGCAGACGCCAGCCCCTTTGCCTGGCCGCAGCAAAAAGACTTCGGAAGCCTGACTTCCGAAGTCTTTTTATTGAGCGCGTCCCCTGCGCAAAAATTCCCTGAAAGAAAACGCTTCCACCTTTCATCCTCTCAAGTGAAGGCGGCGTGAGGCCTCGGCCGGGGCCGCGTCGCCAGACTGAGTAATCTCGCGAGATAGCCGAGACATCCTCGGCCGCAAGGCCTTGCGCTCAATCCTTTTTCAACCAGCCAGGACGATTTCGCCCCCAACGCCGAAATGAACGCGCCTGGCAAAGGGAGTCAACATGCAAGGCAAGTTTGTTTCGCAACGTCGTATTGAGCGCAAACGATCGGGATCTTTTGTGTTGGTGTTGTTGGCCCTGGCGCTGGCGTTGTTGACGCCGGCCCTGGAGATGAACGCCAGCGGCAGCGCTGGCTGGCGCAGCCGCACGGCATATGCGGGCGAGGAGGTCACGCCAACGCCGACGCCAACGCCGACGCCCCAAGGGCCGGGCGAAGGCTCGTGCCAGGGCGATAGCTGCGGCGGCTAATTTAGACGATTTGTAAGAGAAGCCCGGTTTCCCCCAGAAACCGGGTTTCTAAGCGTCTCAGGCTTCGCCCAACTGCGCCGCAAGCGTTTCAACCCATTGCATCAGGCTAGGCGAAGGTTGCGCCATAGCATAGAGCCGAGCGCGTGCCGCCAGCAAAAGCTGGCGCGCCTCCTGCGGGCGTCCCCACAACGCATACAGTTCCGCCAGGTTGAAAAGGCTCGTAGTCACTCCCTGGGGCGGTTCCCCCAACGCCTGCCAGCGCACAAGCGCTTCTTGCAAGGCCGCTTCGGCGTCCTCGAAGCGGTGTAAGGCCTTGTAAAACTCGCCGCGGCTGTTATAGAGCCAGGCATGTTCAAAGCGAATGCCTATTTGTTGCAAACCAGATTCAGCCTCGGCCACCAACAAGAGGGCGTGCGCAGAGTCGCCGCGTTCATGCGCAAGGATCGCCATCTGGTGAAGCGCCAGCGAACGGCGCCCAATGTCATGATTCGCTTCATGCCCGGCAGCCGCCTGCACAAATGCCTCCTCAGCTTCAGCCGGGCGCCCCAGGTAGCGATAGGCCGAGCCACGGTTGTGCCAGAGGCGCGGTAGTTTCCACAGTTGCCCGGCTTGACGCAGGTGAACTTCGGCCTGCTCGTTATGCATCAACGCCTCAGCAAAATCCTCTAGGTTTTCGCACACAATCCCCCAGTTGTTGTGAATGCGTCCCAGCAGGCTTTGTTGAATTTTTGAATCCGGGTTTTCGCTGCCCTCAAGCGCACGCACAGCCTGCTCACACACCTCAAATGCCTGCTCCAATTGCCTCAAGCGCGCGTACACCAGACTGAGCACAGAGTATGCGTAGGCCATGCCGAGCGGGTTGCCCAGCGCTTGCCACAAAGCCAAAGCCAACTCGCCGTGGGCTTTGGCCGTCTCCAGGTCGCCAGAGAGATAATGCAGCTCGGCCAGCTGCTGCCACAGTGTGGCTGCCTCTGCGCTCTGCGGCGACGTCACCTGCAAACCTTGATCCAGGTAGGCGCGCCAGTCGGCCCACCAGCCCAGCAGTTCCACCAGCGGGTATATCTCCACCGTCAGGCTGATCGCGGCGGCGCGTGCGGACGGTTCCAGCAGCGCCCGCTCGACGGCCTTCATCAGGTTTGCCTGCTCGCTGCGCAGGGCATCTACGGTCATCTCCGCCGCGGCGTCCGTGTGCGCCTGAACGCGCTTCAGCCAGTAGGCGGCATTGGCGGCGACCATGCGCCGAAAGCGCTGCTGATAGTAAGCCTCATCGTTCATCGCTCGCCTCATCCCTGGCAAAGGCCTGTGCGTGCGCCTGGCGCTTCTGGGTCTCATCCACGGCGGCGTAGATGCGCGTGGTTTCCGGTGAGCGGTGGTCGAGCAGGTCCTGCACGATGGCCAGGTTGCCGGTGACGCGCAAGACACGCGTGGCGAAGTAATGGCGCAGGCTGTGCGGGCTGATGCCCTGCTCTACCAGGCCGGCCTGGCGGGCGAGGTTCTCGATGACGATCTGCACGCTGCGGGTGGTCAAGGGGAGGACAGAGGCGCCGGCGCCTTTGTCATGGCGGGCGAAGAGGGGGAGGCCGCCGAGGGATTTGCCGGCATGGCCGTCCAGGGCGGCCCGCGCGTGGAGATAGGCGCGCATGGCGGCCCAGGCGTCGGCGTCGGCGTAGGCCCAACGCTCCTTGCGCCCCTTGCCCATGACGCGCAGGCGCGCAGGGGTGGCCTGGCCGGCCGGCGCGGCTTCGAGGTCGCGGCGGCGCAGGCTGACCAACTCGCCGACGCGGATGCCGCTGGAACGGAGGAGCTCCAGGATGGCGATGTCACGCAGGCGCCGCAGATCGCCGCGCGCGGCCCCATCGTCGGCCTGGTCTGCGGCGGCGGCGGCGCGCGCGGCGCGCACGAGGGCGGCGACATCTTCTTCGGAGGGGACGCGCACCTGGCGGGTGGGGGGCCGGTGGACGCGGCGCACCTGGCGCAGCTCGGCTTGCAGGCGCAAGACATCATCGGCGTGGAGATGGGGGGAGCCGGCGGGGGTGTTGTCCCAAAACGCCCGGTTGTGCAGGAAGCGGACGAAGCGGCTGAAGGCGGCGAGGTAGGTGTGCAGGGTGCGCGCGCTGACGCGCTGATCTTCGAGCAGCCAGGCGATCCAGGCCAGGGCCAAGGGGAGGCTGATCAAGGTGACGGGGGCCTGGTCGGCGGGGGCGCCGGTGCTGGCGACATAGGCGAGCAGGCGCTTGAGGCCGGTGGCGTAGGTGCGCAGGGTGTAATCGGCGCCGGTGGTGGGATCGGCGAGAAATTGGGCGATGGCCTGGGCGAGGGTGGGCGCGTCTGGGTCTGTGGTCATGCCGGCCTCACTGGGGGTAGGGGGTTTTGACGACGAGGTCGCCGCGGACGGCGATGAGGGACAGGTTGGGGGGGACTTCGGGCAGCT
>JBGAVB010000059.1:0-9924 GCA_044228345.1 Anaerolineae bacterium
GCCGCTGGTGGCTTTCGTGCCACGCGCCGCCCTGGCCGGCGTGCTGATCGTGGGCGCCTATGGCATGATTGATCGCAAAGAGATGCAGCGCATCTGGCGCGGCGCGCGCGGCGATACACTTATCATGATTGTGACACTGTCGGCCACCCTTCTGCTGCCGTTGCAGTTTGCTGTCCTTTCGGGCATCCTCATGTCGCTGGCTTACTACCTTTTGAAGACCAGTATGCCGCAGGTGCGCTCTGTGGTGCCCGATGAGCACTTCCGCCATTGGATTTTCCAGCCCAGCAAGCCGGTTTGTCCACAACTGGGCGTGGTGGACATCCTGGGCGATCTTTACTTTGGCGCGGCCAGTCATATCGAGGAATCGGTGCGGGCCTTGCAGGCGCAGCACCCAACCCAGCGTTACCTCCTGCTGCGCATGCAGAGCGTGGATCACTGTGACATCAGCGGGATCCATGCGCTGGAGAGCATCCTGCGCCTCTACCGTGAACGCGGCGGCGATGTCTACTTCACGCGCGTGCGCGAGTCCGTGTTGAAGCTGATGAAATCTACCGCTTTCTTCCGCGATGTGGGCGCCGACCATTTCCTCGGCGAAGACAATGCCGTGGAACATCTCTTCTACCACGTGCTCGACCCGGCCATCTGCATTTATGAGAGCGATGTGCGCGTCTTTCGCGAATGTCAGAATTTGCCGCGACCGGAGTATGGCGTACCCATCATTCTGCATACCGACATTCCGGCCGGCTTGTTGACGGAAATTGAGCCGCGCGCCCTGTGGGATCGTCTGCGGAGCCAGGCGCCTCCCGTGGTGGTGGATGTGCGCCAACCGCGTGAGTTCAAGCGGGGCCACATTGCCCAGGCGCAAAATATCCCGCTGGTTGATCTCTTGACGCAGCCGCTGTCCCTGCCGCATGACCGCTTGATCGTCCTGGTCTGCCGCGCGGGACGGCGCAGCGCACGCGCAACCTACGCCCTACACAACCAGGGCTACAATAACTGCGCGGTGCTCCAGGGCGGGATGCAGGCCTGGGAAGACGCCGGGCTGCTCGAAGCGGTTGATTAGACTTCGGAAGCCTGCGAAACTGCCGAAGTCTTGTTGAAGTCTCAGCGAAAGGTCGTACACATGGCAAATACACCCTCCATGGTCAAAGTCGCCACCTCGCGCAACCTGGGCCTGGATCTGATTCGCGCCACCGAAGCTGCGGCCCTGGCGGCCGGGCGCTACGTGGGCCTGGATCAGACCGACGCGGCGGATCAAACGGCCAGCGAAGCGATGCATCATGTCCTCAATTCGCTGGACATGGACGGTTACATCGTCATTGGTGAAGAACTGAAGCTGGGCCTCCATTCGCCGTTCGACACGGGCGCGCGTATTGGCACCGGCAACGGCCCCATGCTCGATGTCGTCACCGATCCGATTGAGGGCCGCAGCCTGCTGGAGTCAGGGCGGTCGGGGGCTATCTCGGTCTGCGCCGTGGCCCCGGTGGGCAGCATGTGGGCGCCGCAGCGAGCCGTTTACATGGAAAAGATCATCGTAGACGCCGAGGTGGCGCCGGCGCTGGTGCCCGAATGTCTGGATGCGCCGGCCGCCTGGACCCTGGCGTTGGTCGCGCGGCTGAAGAAGAAGGATATTCACGACCTGGTGGTCTTTGTCCTCGACCGGCCCCGTCATGCCGAGCTGGTGGATGAAATTCGCCGCGCGGGCGCGCGTGTCATGCTGCGTGCGGCCGGCGATGTGGCCGGCGCGCTGCTGGTGGTGACTACGGAGGGTCGCGCCGATATTCTGATGGGCATTGGTGGGGTTTCCGAAGGCATCATGGCGGCTTGTGCGGTGCGCGCCCTGGGCGGTGGGATGTTGGGACGCCTGGCGCCGCAAACCGATGCCGAACGCCAGGCGGTGGACGCGGCCGGCCTCAGCACACGCCGCATCCTCGCCGCGCGCGAGATCATCACCAGCGACAACATCTTCTTTGCCGCCACCGGCATTACCGATGGCCCGCTCCTGTCTGGCGTGCGCTATACGGGCAAACGCGCCGAGACCCATTCGTTGATTCTACGCGGCGAAACCGGCACGCGGCGTCTGATTTTCGCCGAACATGTGCTGCGCTAAGCCCATCAACCAGGCACGTGGAGGAGTCTCAACTCATCGTGGAACTGTACTTGATTCGTCATGCCCAGTCCACCAACAACGCCTTGCTCGACCAGACGGCGCGCGTGGAAGACCCGCGCCTGACCGAGATGGGCTGGCAGCAAGCGCGGCGCCTGGCGGATTTTCTAACCGCGCAGCGCCTCCCTGCGGCCGCGGCGCGCGAGGGCAATGAATTCAATCAGCAAGGCTACGCCTTCACGCGCCTGCTCGTCAGCCCCATGACGCGCGCGCTGCAAACCGCGCAGGTGCTGGCCGACGCGCTGGCGCTGACGCCAGAGGTGTGGACCGACACGTTCGAGGTGGGCGGCATCTACCTGGACTATGGCGCGCCGGTCGGTGAGGTGGGACTGCCTGGCCGCGCCCGCGCCGATCTGCAGGCCGAATTTCCGCGCGCGGTGTTGCCGGATGACATCGGCGCGGAGGGCTGGTGGGGGCGCGACCGCGAAACCCGGCCTGAGAGCCTGGAACGCGCCGGGCGGGTTGTCGCGCGCCTGGTCGCCATGGCCGATCATGACGAGCGCATTTGCCTGGTCACGCACGGCGCGTTCAGCGACCGGCTGATCAAGATCTATTGCCAGCAGCCGTTGGATGGTGCAGCCTACTTCCTGGTCAACACCGCCATCTCGCGCCTGGATGTGCCGCCCGTGGGCCGCATCGTGGTTCGCTACCTCAACCGTTGCACGCACTTGCCGGCGGCTATGATTACGTGAAAGAGCCATCTACCTGTGGTATACTTGGAATATAAAATTCCGTGGCCGCGACAGCCAGCAACGGCACGCGCCAGAGCCTGACGCCAGGGTAGGGGAGACATGACACTATGACAACAATTCCTAGACGCATTGGGGTATTGACCAGCGGCGGCGACGCCCCCGGTATGAATGCCGCGGTCCGCGCGGTGACGCGTGCGGCCCTGGAGCGCGGCGCGGAGGTCTACGCGATTTACGAAGGCTACCAGGGCATGGTGGATGGCGGAGACCGCATTCGTCCGCTCACCTGGGATTCCGTGGGCGGCATCTTGCAGAAGGGCGGCACCATGATCGGCACGGCGCGCTGTCCTGCGTTTCGGACGCGCGAGGGGCGCCGCCAGGCCGCGCGCAACCTGGTGCGCTTTGGCATTGATGGCCTGGTGGTCATCGGCGGGGATGGCAGCTTGACTGGCGCCAATCAGTTCCGCCAGGAATGGCCGGAATTACTGGCCGAGCTGGTCAAGGCCGATGAGATCAGCGCGGACAAGGCCGAGCGCTTCAAACACCTGGCAATCGTGGGGCTGGTCGGCTCGATTGACAATGACATGTACGGCACGGACATGACCATCGGCGCCGACACGGCCTTACGCCGCATTACCGACGCAATTGATGCTATTTCCAGCACGGCGGCCAGTCATCAGCGCACCTTCGTCGTCGAGGTGATGGGGCGTCACTGCGGCTACCTGGCGTTGATGGGAACGATTGCGGGCGGCGCCGATTTTGTGCTGATCCCCGAAAGCCCGCCCGATGTGGATAACTGGGAAGACAGCATGTGCGCGCTGATGAAAAGCGGCCGCGAGGCAGGTCGCCGTGACAGCATCGTCATTGTGGCCGAAGGCGCGCAGGATCGCAACGGCAAGCCGATCAGCGCAGACTACGTCAGGCAGGTGTTGGAGGAGCGCCTGGGCGAAGATGCGCGTGTGACCATCCTGGGCCACGTGCAGCGCGGCGGATCGCCCACTGCGTTCGATCGCAACCTGGCGACGCTGACCGGGTTTGCGGCCGTGGACGAGGTGCTGGCCATGACGTCAGCCAGCGAACCGCAGGTGATTGGCATCCGCGGCAACCGCATCAACAAGGCGCCGCTGATGCACTGCGTCAAGCAGACGCGGGCCGTGGCCGAAGCCATCGCGGACAAGGACTTCGATCGAGCCATGGACCTGCGCGGGGGAAGTTTCAAGGACTCTTTCCGCATCCTGCGCACGGTGGTGCGCGCGCTGCCGCATCCGCCGCAGCCCAATCAGCGCCGTCTGCGCCTGGCGATGCTGCACGGCGGTGGGCCGGCGCCTGGTATGAACACCGCCATCCGCGCGGCCCTGCGCTTGGGGCTGGACAAAGGGCACATCATGCTGGGTGTGGATCAAGGCTTCGAGGGGCTGATGGCCGGTAAGCTGCGCGAGATGAACTGGATGAGCGCGAACGGCTGGGTGAGCCTGGGCGGCGCAGAACTGGGCACCAATCGCAAGGTGCCGTCCGGTCGCGATCTGTACGCCATTGCACGCACGATCGAGGAGCACAAGCTCGACGGCCTGCTCATGGTCGGCGGCTGGTCTGGTTACCAGGCAGCCTTCAAGCTGGTCAGCGAGCGTAAAAACTACCCCTCGTTCAACATCCCCATCGTCTGTATGCCGGCGAGCATTGACAACGACCTGCCTGGTTCTGAACTCAGCATCGGCGCGGACACCGCGCTGAACAACATCATCGAAGCGGTGGACAAAATCAAACAGACGGCCGTGGCCTATCGGCGCTGCTTCGTGGTGGAGGTCATGGGGCGCTACTGCGGCTACCTGGCGCTGCTCAGCGGGCTGGCTACGGGCGCGGAGCGGGTCTATCTGCATGAGGAAAGCGTCACCCTGGGCGACTTGGAGAAGGACCTGGCCTATCTGCGCAATGGATTTGAGAAAGGCAAGCGCCTGGGCCTGCTCATCCGCAACGAATTGGCGCACCAGGTGTACACCACCGGTGTGATGTGCGCGCTGTTGGAGGCTGAAGGCAGAGGGCTGTACGATGTGCGCCAGGCCATCTTGGGCCATTTGCAGCAGGGCGGCGGTCCCACGCCGTTTGATCGCATCCAGGCGACGCGCCTGGCCGCCCGCTGCATCGAATGGCTGATCAGCGAGGCGGAAAATGCCGAACCCGGCGCGGCCTTCATTGGCCTGGAGGCGGGCCAGGTGCGTTTTCACGACCTGATTGATCTGCCGCGCATGGCCGATGATCCATTCCAGCGCCCCAAGGAACAATGGTGGATGAACCTGCGCCCGATCGTGCGCGTCCTCTCGCAGCCCGGGCCGAGCCAGGCGCCCGGTCAGCCGGTGAAGGGCGAGTTCTGAGCGGGGAACGAACGCCGCCCAGAACCAGTTCGCCGGCAGGGGACGTATGGCAAGATACCCTGCTCACAGGCGCTCGACGACCAGCAGATGCGACAACCCAAAGCCGCGCGCGGGTGAATTTTCCAGCGCATAGGTGACGCGGCGCAAGACGCGCCCCAGCCCGGGGCGACGCGCGCTCAGCTTGTCGTAGCCGGGGTAGATTTGGCTGTGATAGACCACGCGCACCGGCAGGCCATCGAACAAGCGGCGTAGGCCGGCTGCGGTATACGCACGCACGTGCGGCGCCAGGCGGTTGCGCAGGGGATCGGGCAGGTAATTGATGAGCGGGGTATTGCCAAAATGGTAACGGCCTCGCCAGTAATGGCCGTGGGTCTCGAACGGGTAAAGGCGGTTAGGTGCAAAAATGACGGCGCGGCCGCCCGACTTGAGCACGCGCACCATCTCCGCCGCGGCCAGGCGGTCGTCCTGCACATGCTCCAGCACTTCATGCGAGAGGACGACATCGAAGGTGCGGTCGCGATAGGGCAAATACTCACACGCGCCCACATGCAGATTGGACGTGATGCGGCTGCCTTCACGGACACGCTCTTCTTCGATGTCAAGCCCAATGACCTGGTCAGCCAACGCCTGC
Organism: Anaerolineae bacterium; assembly: GCA_044228345.1. Classification (GTDB taxonomy): domain Bacteria; phylum Chloroflexota; class Anaerolineae; order SSC4; family Amarolineaceae; genus Amarolinea. Next base: position 5,857 of record JBGAVB010000059.1, read on the forward strand.
AGCTTGCGCACGTAGGCGCCGATGCCGCAGCCATCCACCAGCACCTGCGCGCCGTCCAGCGCGGCCCACTGCCGGATCATGTCGAGGCGCCGATCTTGCCCAAAGCGCCAAACCAGCGACGGCACACCGCGGTCGGCGGCTCTGTCGTAAAGCGCAGTCGTGTGTTCCATGCTCACCTACCTCTGTTTGCGCCCAAATGGCCCCGGCGTCAGCCGCTGCCCGTGGTGTCACTTCTTGATCTTGAATAACGAAAACAACTCGTCGCTTGAACCTGCCTGTGACATGTCTGTCATCATTATCCAAGTATCTACCTTGAGGTCATTCAGATAAGTCGTATATTCTCTGATCGCACATGCTGCGCCGATGCACCGCGTTGTGGACACAAGGTAATAAGTATCTCCAAACTTCTGGAGGCTGTAGTTTTGAAAAGGTTCGTGATAATCGCTTAGTTTCCCAAGTGCTTCTTTTTGACCCATGTACCTTGCCACATCTGGGTAATCGCCTTCAAAGCATCGAAGCCTTATTGGACATCTCGCCAAGAACTGGCTTATGGACTCTTCCGAGAAGAACTGAATCTCATAGAAATACGGCGGCTCTGCCGGAAAATATGAATCATGTGAAGGGCTGATCACTAACGTCTGGCTGAAGTTATACGAGACAAACGATCCTCTGCGATTCGGTTCGTCATTCTTGACCAGCGTATAGTTGAATGGAATGAATACTGTGATTGGAACTTCAGGAATCTCAAACGATTTGGTCGTGACCTTGCTCGAACTTGTTGGAACGCGTGTTGCGGGCGAAGCAAATGTGACGGTCGGCCACGATGTTGGCGATGGTGTATCAGATGACGTCGGCCCAGGAGTTGGTGTCGCTGGTCTCAACGTTCGCGTTGGTTGCAATGAAGCAAGTGGCGACTCCAAAGGTGATTTGGCTGGATGTGGCGTTGAGCCACATGCTACAGCCACGCATGACAACGCAAACAAGACTACAAGGCGTTTCATAGATTAACCTGCATCGGCGCTGTCTGCAAGAGACTGCCCAACGCCCTAATACACCCGTTCCTCGCGATGCCCAAAACCGAGCGTGTTGTCAATCAGGCGCATCCAGTCGGCTTCGATGACGTAAAAACGGCTCTTGGCCAGCGGACCGGCCAGTTCCAGCGCCCCATCCGACACACTTCCCTGCGCCGTCGCGACAAACGGATACTTGGTCAAGTAAGCGGCCATGGCCTGATCTTCCTCGGCGCCGGGCGTGGCCAGGCGCGCGCGGCCTTCCAACTGCAGGCCGCGAATCTGGCGCCATTCCTGCCCGTCCTGATAAATGGCAGCCGCCACGCTGGGCTGGCTCTCAAACGCCAGGCAGTGATTCGAGGTTGGGTTGGAGATGAAATAGAGGCGCAGCGCAGCGTCCCCGTCATCATCAGTGCCCCACGCATGGGCAAAAAACAGCGGCGCGGCCTGCGGCCCTTCCGGCGTCCACGTCGCCAGGGTCAGGGTGGTGTGCGTCTGTAAAAACTCGTCAATCCGTTCTTCAAATGACGTTGCCATGAGCATCTCCTGTCCAGCCGGGCATTATTCAGACGATGGCGCGGCGGGCGGGCGCCGATCGTCCTTCGCCGCCTCGCGCATGCCTTGCCAGTGGTAGTACAGTTCATTTTCCAGCCCCACGCGGGCCAGGATGCGGCCCACGGTGCCGTTGACGATGTCATCCACCGTTTGCGGCCGGCTGTAGAAGGCAGGCACGGGCGGTAAGATCACGCAGCCGATCTCAGCAGCCTGCGCCATCAAGCGCAAATGTCCCACATGCAGCGGCGTCTCGCGCACGACCAGAACCACCGGCCGCCCCTCTTTGAGCTGCACATCCGCCGCGCGCGTCAACAGGTCAGCATCGTAGGAATTGGCAATGGCCGACAGTGTCTTGATGCTGCATGGGGCGATGATCATGCCGGCCGTGGTGAACGAACCGCTCGCAATCGCCGCGCCAATGTCGCCAGGTCGGTAGACCGTATGCGCCAGCGCTTCGACCTCTTTTGGGTCCCAGTCGGTCTCCTGCGCAATGGTCATGCGCGCGGAGGGACTCAGCACCAGGTGCGTCTCGATGTCCGGCGCGGCGTGCAAAATCTCTAACAGGCGAATGCCGTAGATCTGTCCGCTGGCGCCGCTGAGGCCGACAATAATCCGTTTCACAACCCTTCCTGCTTTCTGGCGTTTGCTCGCAGCTGCACCTTACACCTCGCCCACGTGCAGCGCCACCGTGCCGAGCATCAGGGTCTGGTAGCGTACGCGGCGCAGCCCCACCGACTCCATGATCCCTTTCAGCGCCTGCGGCAGCGGAAAAGCCAGCGTCGAATGAGGCAGGTAAGTGTACGCCTGCGGCTGACCGCTGAGCAGGCTGCCGATCAACGGCACCAGGCGGAAAAAATAGAGTCCGAACAGGTCACGCCAGAGCGGCGCCTGCGGCCGCGTGATTTCCAGGCAAACGACGCGGCCGCCTGGTTTGACCACGCGGCGCTGCTCGGCAAACGCGCGCGCGATGTCGGTGACATTGCGCATCAAAAAGCCGGAACAGACCGCGTCGAAGGTGGCATCGGCAAAGGGTAAGCTGAGGGTATCGGCGTCGGCGAAGCGCAGGCGTGAACCATGCACGTCGAGCAGCCCTTCACGGTAGGCCTTGCGCTGCCCCACGATCATCATCTCGTGCGTAAAATCAACGCCGGTGACGCGCACATCCGGGCGCAGGCGCATGGCCTCGAAGCCAATGTCGCCGGTGCCGGTGGCGACATCCAGCAGGTGGCCGCCGCTGGGCAAATGACATTGCTTGACAATCAAGCGGCGCCAACGCTGATCCTGACCGCCGGTCATCACGCGGTTCATCACATCATAGCGACCGGCAATCGAAGCGAACATCTGGTTGACGTAGGTCGGCTTCTGCTCCAGGTCGGGCAAGACCGCCGACGTTGCGGTTACATGTATGGGCTTGGTCATGAACGGGATTGTACCACAAGGAACGATGGGTTCCCAAACCATGCCGCCATAAAGCGAAAATTGACACGTCGTTGAATATATGCTATAAGCATGATAACAATTGAATCGTACTGATGCTCTTATCCAGAGAGGCTGAGGGACCGGCCCTATGAAGCCTCGGCAACCAGACCACTGGTAGGTAGACACGAGCCATGATGCAAGTCGCCAACGACCGACGACGAAAATCGTGACCCACCCGTCACCAACCAGGTTATGGTGCCAAATCCGGCAGAGGTAATCTGGAAGATGAGAGGCAGTGGCTGACGCGGCGCCATTCCTCCTCACTTCGAGGAGGAATTTTTTGTTCTTGTCGCTCAGTCGTGCAACGACGCATGCCCTCTTGTCCATATGCCGAGAGGGTTTTTGTTACCCCAAGCTGGCGGAGTACCTGTGAGCAGCGGCGCTCGCCCAAGCATCAGTGCAGTCGGTCTGAACGGCGGCCTGCGCAACCACCGCGAAGACAGTGTGAGCCGAATCAACCACCATGCACAGGAGATCTAAACGATGTCAAGCGATACCAGCAGCCGCGCCTTGGGATTCACCACGCGCCAATTGCACGCCGGACTGGCGCCCGATCCGACCACGGGCGCACGCGCCTTGCCGATTTACCAGACCTCGTCGTATCAGTTCCGCGACGTAGATCACGCCGCGCGCCTCTTTGCCCTGGAAGAGATGGGCAATATCTACACCCGCATCATGAATCCCACCACGGATGTCTTCGAGCGCCGCATCGCCGATCTGGAAGGCGGCGTGGGCGCGCTCGCGTTCAGCTCCGGCCAGGCCGCGGAGACGGCCGCGATTCTCACGCTGTGCGAAGCCGGCGACCATGTGGTCAGCAGCAGCACGCTGTACGGCGGCACCTATTCCTTGTTTGCGCATACCCTGCGCAAGCTCGGCATTGAGTTTACCTTCGTGGATGCGTCCGACCCAGAGAACTTCCGCCGCGCGCTGCGCCCCAACACGAAGCTCTTCTATGGCGAAACCCTGGGCAATCCCCAAATTGACGTCTTCCCGTTCGAAGAGGTGTCTGCCATCGCGCATGAAG